>JAUUZX010000444.1 GCA_030592025.1 bacterium
CGGCGGGCTGGATCGTGTTCATGGGTGTCGTCGCGCTCTTCGTCTACAAGGAACCGCCGCGGGACGCCGAGGCCGAGGCCCAGCGTTCCCTCGGCGAGGTGTTCCGGGGCATGATGGCCGTCGTGGGCAACGGGCGCTTCTTCCTGCTGGTGGCTGGCATGCTGCTGTTGCTGGTGATGGGGTCCAAGTGGCTCGAATGGCAGGTGTACCTGCCGGCGGCTGCAGGCTGGATCATCCTCAACCTGGGTTGGGATTCCGTTTGCCGGGCCAACGTCGGATCACGGGAGGGTGCCTGGCACCTGCAGCCCATGCAGGTGGGCGAAGGCCGCTACCTGGTCTTCCTGTTGCTGATGTCCTTCTTCTGGACCAGTTTCAACCAGATCTTCATGACCTTGCCCGAGTACATCCGTGACTACGCCGACACCAGCGACCTCATCCGCACCCTGGGCCCGGTGGCCGGCTGGGTCACCGGCGTCGCGTCGAACATGGGTCTGGACACGAGCGAGTGGAGCCGCGCCGTCCTCGAGCACGGCCAGGTGAAGCCCGAGCACCTGATCAACCTCAACGCCCTCGGCATCATCGTCGGCCAGGTGGCCATCGCCTACCTGGTGCGCAAGGTGGCGCCCCTGACCTGCATCATCGCCGGCAGCTTCATCACCGTGCTCAGTTTCCTGCTCTACCTCGTCGGGCAGGGGGGCTGGATCATCGTTCTGGCGGTGCTCGTCTTTTCGGTCGGCGAGATGCTGGCCAGCCCGCGCTCCAAGGAGTACGCCGGGCGCATCGCCCCGCCCGAGAAGGTGGGCATGTACATGGGCTACTTCTACTGGTGCGTGGCTTTGGGGAACCTCTTCGGTGGCCTCCTGAGCGGCGGCCTGTACCAGCACTTCGGACCCATCGAGCGCGGGGGCGTGGATCAGCCCGGCGTCATGTGGGTGATCTTCGCGGGGCTGGCGCTGATGTCGGTGGTGCTGTTGAGCGTGTACGACCGTTGGATCAAGGCGCGGGGGTAGGGCCGCGCCTAATCCCAGAGCGGCCGCAACGGTTTCGCGTCGGACCGGATCCCCCGCATGAACGAGTTGCGCAGCTCGTCGGCGATGCGGTTCAGGGTGGCGTCCGTGGTGGCGCCTGCGTCCTGGGCCGCGCCGACGATGATGGAGTATGTACGGTCCGCCGGGAAGTCGAGCTGCTCGGCCAGTTTGAGGATGGCCATGCTCTCGGCCTCGGCCAGGGCCCCGTCGGCGTAGGCGATGCGTGCGAACTGGCTGAGCAGGAAGACGATCTCCTCCTCGCCGCCCTCCTCCATGATCACCTTCAACACGGCAGGCAGTTCCTTCTCGATGACCCGGCGCTCGGTCTTGATGACCGTCTCGGGTTCGTCGGTAAAGTAGGCGTGGAGCATCTTCACCAGCAGCTTGACCTCGCCGTCGGAGATCATGGCGTCCGCCCCCATGACCTGGGCGCCGCCCAGGGCCAGGGCCTTCATGACGGCCTCGGGCAGGGGTTTCACGGGGTGGCGGCGCGTGAGCCCCATGAGCTTGTCGATCTCGTCCTCCACGTCCTCCAGGGTCAGGCGATCGCCTTCGAGTTGGCATCCGCAGGCAACGGCCTGCTCGCTGCGGGCGAAGAGCTGCAGCGCTTTCAACCGGATGGGCAGCAGGGGATGGGACGAGAACGCCGAACCGATGAGTTCGGGTGAGGACTCGATCTCGCCGATCTGCTGGAGCAGGGCGTCGACGTCGAGGTTGAGGTTCTTCTCGCTCAGACCGAAGGTGGCCTTGAGCAGGGCGCGGGCCGAGGCCCGGAAGTCGCGGCAGGCCAGGAGGCCGGCCCGGTCGCTGGAGATCTCGGCCTTCTTGCGCCAGCGCAGGAAGAGGCTCTCGCCGAAGGGGGGCAGCACGGTGGATGCCGAGTCTTGCGGGTCGAGGTTGAGCAGCGCGTTCATGCGGTTGTGCTCGAAGAGGAAGTGCCCGAACTCGTGGCCCATGATCGAGGCCAGTTCGTTGTCGTCCAGTTCCTCGAGGGCGCCGGCGGTCATGCCGATCAGGGAATGGGTCTTGCCCTCGCGCACGTCGAGGATGGCGAAGGCGTTCACGTCGCGCTCGGGGAGGCAGAAGATCTCGGCGTCACCGTCGATCTCGAGGGCGGTGCACACCTGCTCGTAGATGGCGAAGATGCGCGGGCTGAGGCGTTCGCTGAGGCGGATGCCGTGCTGGAGCAGCTGCTCGCGGATGCCATGGTCGTGGCGCCGACGGTTCTCGTCGAAGGCGTCCAGGTAGTCGCCCACACGGTAGACATCGAACAGTTCCTGAACGTCGGCGGCGTCGCCGCGGTAACGGTAGTTCTGCCAGACGTGGGGCATGGGTGGTCTCCTTCGCGAAGTCAGTTTCCGAAGACCCGGCGCAGCAGGTCGGTGGTGCGGGCGCCGGGGTCGCTGCGGATCGCCTGCTCTTCCTGGGCCAGGACGGTGAAGAGCCCGTCGAGGGCCTCGTCGGTGACGTAAAGGTCCAGGTCCACCAGGTCGGGTTTGCCGGTCAGGGGCAGGGTGGCGTAGGCGTCGGTGATCTGCCCGTAGAGGCGGCCCAACCCGACCGTCGCCGTCTTTTCCCTGACGATGGGGGCGAAACGGCTGCGGAGCTGGTTCTCCGTGCGGTCGCGGAAGTAGTCGGTGGCCGCCGTGTCGTGGCCATTGAGGATGGCGAAGGCGTCGACGATGGTCATGGACGTGATGGCGTCCCAGAAGATGCCGCGGGCCTCGCCCGCCGCTTGTTCCGCGGCCCGGTTCATGGCGATCTCGAGCTCATCGACCTGGGCGCCCATGCCCAGGTTGCGCAGGGC
>JAUUZX010000026.1 GCA_030592025.1 bacterium
CTCGCCCGCGACCCTCGCCGTCCACGGCAACGGCTCGCGTGTGATCACCCTTACGACGGATCTGGCCTATGTTGAGTCCGATCCCGACGAGACCAGCAAGGCTAACGCCACGCTGGGTGCGCGCGTCCGGATCCTGAAGGACATCCTGGGCTACTTCGGCGTGGACGCCAATCCTGGTAACGCGACTGGCGTGCCGGGTGCCGGGACGTTCGCGGTGCAGAACTACCCCAACCCGTTCAACCCGACCACGAAGATCGCCTACACGGTGCCGGCTGCTGGCCATCTGACCGTGAAGATCTTCAATGTCCGCGGTGAGCTGGTCAAGACGCTGATCAACAGTCACGTCGAGGCCGACGGCTACGTGGAGTGGAACGGCACGAACAGCCAGGGCGGCAACGTCTCGTCTGGCGTCTACTTCTATGAGGCGCGATTCGGCAACAACGTCCAGGTCAACAAGATGTCTCTCGTGAAGTAGTTCTCTACTTCGGCGTGAGCCGTCTGGGAGCGGCCCTTCGGGGCCGCTCCCTTCTTCATGGGCAGGGGGCGGAAGCCGTGGGGGCCCGGGGGATGCTGAAAACCCGTGATTTCTCGGGCTTTCCGGCAACCTTAGGTTGACACCGCCGAGGCGCGATCCCTATATTTCAGCAGGTCGAAATCTGACCTATCCGCAGTCCGGAGCCCGGTTGGGCCCGTGCGGTCACCGTCGCCAGTCCCACCACCGCGACGGCTACTGAACTCGTTGTCGTGACCACGCTTCCGAAGGGGCGCATACCAGCATGAGAAACAGGCGAAACATCGCATGGGGGCTGATGGCCGCTGTGGCACTGATCGTCCTGGCCCTGAGCGGTTGCCGGGCGTTCGAGCCCGAGGCCGTCATCGTGAACAAGGCGCCGGAAACCTACATCATCGGTGCGCCCTCGGAACACGGCGGGGGCTACTACCATTTCCATGTCTACTGGTACGGGTCCGACGAAGATGGCGTCGTCGAGCGCTTCGTATGGGCGCTGACCGACACGACGGTCCAGGACGAGGAAACGACGGACGACGAGGAGGACGTGCGGTTCAATCCGGCCCTCGACGCGTCGACCCTGGAGATCGCCCACTGGACCGCGCGCACCGACTCGGTCTTCGACTTTCGCATCGAGCAGGGCGTGCGGCAGTCTGCCGACATGACCCTGCACATGGTCGCCATGGACGACTTCGGCGACTTCGACCGGACCCCGGCACGGCTGCATTTCTTCAGCAACACGCTGGGCAACCCGGTCATCCGTTTCTTCCGGATCGACGGTGAGGACCTGATCCCCATCGGGTTGGGCGAAGCGGACACCGTGGGCTTCGGCAAGCCCTACGGCATCACCTGGTCCGGCAGCAGCCCGAATATCCGCGGCTACACCCCCGAGGCCCTGGCCTCCGTCGACACGGTCTACCCCTTCGATGATGGCCTGTTCGGCTTCAAGTGGCAGATCATCGGTGACATCGTGCCCGACTGTTCCCCGCCCACGGATTGCTGGCACCCGCGGGTGTTCGTCGAGGCCACGGGCGACAGCGTTTCCTTCTTCGCCGACCTGACCGAGCTCAACTTCGCCAACGGCACCGGCGTCCCCGACCCGGACAACCCGTTCCAGATGCTGCTGCCCCCGGGCGCGGTGACCTTGCTGGTGAATTCCATCGACGTGGCGGGTGTCGAGGTGGCCGAGTTCCAGCGGGAGTTCAAGTTCGTCGTGAACTACGATCCCGAGACCCTGATCCTCAACAACGAGCAGGACTGGGCGCACCCGGCGGACCCCGAGACCTACCCGTACTACATCTCCCTTGCGGATCCGGCGCAGGTGCACCATCCCTTCGCGGCGGGGGACAGGATCCCCGATCTCACCTATGTCGTCGTGAAGGCCCTGGGCCGGGACGATCCCCGGGACAAAAGTTTGCGGCCGGGTTACCAGCTGGCGTTGCCCGGGTTCGTGAATGGGGCCCGCTCGAACCTCACCGGCGGCATCTTCAACTTCCGGACCGGTTCATCGGTCCACGACAGCGTTCCCAATTGGACCGCCGTCGGGGACGAGGGCTGGTACGCGGACACCCTGGGCATCCTGGTGGCGCCGCGGTCGGAGTTCACGTTCAACATGACGGCCATCGACGAGCACGCCCGTCGCGACGGGACGCCGGCCCAACTCTCCTTCGATGTGGGCTATGAGCCCTGTGTCCAGTGCATCGAAATACTGCCGAGCACGAGTTCCGTGTCGTCCCACGGGCCCGACACCGAGTGCTACGATCCGGAAGGCGCGGGGCATCCCTGCTTCGACGATCAGGTGACCTACTACGTGTCGTCCAGCACCATCCCGGCGTTGGATGAGCTGCAGCCCGCCCGCCAAGCCTACTTCGCCATCGACCAGGCCGCGCTGTCGGGCTTCGAGATCGTCGACAACCTCACCCAGGTGGGGCCTGACCGGTTCGGTGTCCAGGCGACGATCTTCAACATGGTGGTGCTTTTCCACGGACAGGACGACCCCCGTGAGCAGTGGGCCAACGCTGACTGGCGCACCATGGCCTGGCGCTACCAGATCGATTACGATTGCGATCCCCTGAACCAGATCCAGGACGGTGGCTCCCAGGCCGTCGACTCCATCGACCGCGTGACTTGGCAGGCGCCGGGCGGGACCGACGGCTTCGAGATCGTCGACGACGGGACGGGTGTCTGGAAAATGACCGTGGAGATCGCGGTCCCGACCCAGTTGCTGAGCTTCGGGTTCAACGGTTTCTACTTCTTCGTCCTCATGGGGGCGGACCTGGCCGACGGCGACACCGAAATCGCCGACGAGCTCTACGAAATCGTGATCCGGCAACTGGGTGACGGCATGGTGCGTGCGGTGGCCCTGGATCAGACGTCCAACGGCATGCCCCCGACGCCGCGGCCGACGACCTACAACTATTTCCAGGGCGTGCGGCCGACGGTGGCGACCCCGCCGTCGATCGGCACCCAGACCTGGCGTGATCCCAACCTGTTCTCCGGTACCGGCGTGTTTGGCCGGGCGGGTCAGTTGGACATGGCGGCCTTCGCCATGGAGAGCAATGGTGGAAAGGCCGTGGCGCGCCCCTTCCGCATCGTGGCGCGCACACCAGAGGGTGACGTGGTGTGCGAGTTCCCGACCAAGTAATGGCGACCAGAAGAGTCAATGAGGAGTGACGACATGATTCTGCGCGCAATGACGGTGGTGCTGGCCGGGCTGCTCCTGGCGGTGGCCGGCTGTTCCACAGACACCGAGATGGGCGGGGTGAGGATACCCAACGCCAATCCCGACACGCGCATCACGGGCCAACCCCCGACTCTCCTGGAGGCGGGCTTCTCGGTGCGCTTCTACTGGACCGGCACCGATGCCGACGGCAAGATCGCCGGGTACCAGTGGAAGATCACCGACAACGGTGTCGACGGCATCAGCCCCAGGGACTCCCTGACGGTGGATCCGTTGACCGGCGCCGAGATCAACCCGTGGCACTTCACTACGGCGACGGATTCGACCTACGTGGTGTTGGCGGACCAGGCGGGCTTCCCCGGGGACAACCCCGATGATCCCCGGAGTTACCGGTCCCACTCCCTCTTCGTGCGCGCCGTCGACAACAACGGGGCCGTGGATCCGAGTCCGGCCTTCATCTCGTTCACATCCACGACCATCGTGCCCACGGCCCGGGTCGAGTACCCTCGCCTGGATTCAAGGGAAGCCCAGCGGGTGCCGTCGACGGTGAACATCGGTTGGAACGGCTACGACGAGGACTACGCCCGGCACACGCCGACCAGGGTTCGCTACCTGTGGCGGGACTCGGTCGCACCGGATGGCACCGTTATCCTGGTCAAGGACCAGTACGAGCGGTGGTACGACGAGATGATCCAGTTCGATTCGCCGGAGTGGTCCGCCTGGAAGCGGTACCTGCCGGACGAGATCGACCGCCAGGTCTCGTTCCAGCGCCGCAACATCGGCGACTTCTTCATGTTCGCCGTGCAGGTGCAGGACACCGCCGGCGCCGTCAGTGTGGGGCGCGCCTACCAGCAGCAGGTGGCCCACGTCTTCATCGCCGAGGGCTTCCAACCGGCCATCACCATGCGGGAAGTCTTTCTGGAAGTGATCCAGCACGATTCGGATCACGACATCGCCGCGGGGCAACCCCTGAACTTCTCGTGGAGCGTCGACCCCTCGGCCTACAACGGCAAGCTCGTCTCCATGCAGCATGGTTGGGATCTGCTCTCGGGCGATGATCCGGCCGATGACCCCCGCTGGTCCGTGCCGCCGGGTCTTTCGGAGCAGAACCGTTACGCCACGGAACGGACCTTCCAGGAAGGGGCCCACACCTTCTGGCTGCGGGTGGTTGACGACTCCCAGCAAGTGACTGTCTACAAGGCGAATCTCGAGGTCATCCAGTACGTCGACTACGACCTCCAGGCGCAGTTGCGCGTCATTGACCAGGTTGTTGACGGCAACATCCAGGCCTGGCCTGATTGCAACGGACTGTGGCGTGACCACTCCGAACACCGTGACGCGTTCTGGCGGTTCCTGGAATCGGGCCCCGGCGGTATCGACGGCCTGATCTGGGACGAGGACCATTTCGACGACGGTGACCAGGTTTCCTACGCCGATCTGGTGGGCTTCAAGGCGGTGCTGTGCTTCGCGCGGGCGGGTGAGACCCAGACGATGTTCTCCCAGTTCCGGGCCGTCCGGAAGGCCGACAAGTTCGTCTGGTTGACGCCCTATCAGCAGCGTGGCGGCAACCTCTTCCTCATCGGGTCCAACTCCATGTACTCGTTCATCGAGGACCGGGCGGTGCAGTACATGGTCCCCATGGTCTTCGTGACCAACGAGGTGAACTGGGTCAGCCCGACGGGCTCGTCCTACACCGTGGGCTTCGGCACCAAGGAACTCACCGACGGCACCGAGGTGTCCCGGGGGCCGCTCATGTACCCCTACGCCATCGCCGGCGTCTCGTTCCTGGACTGGACGTCACCCTCGAACAAGAACATCTACGCCATCAGCCGCACCGCGGCCAACCTGCAGCGCCGCACGAACTGCGTGGGCCTGAAGGGCATGGTGCTGGATCCGGGCTTCAAGAGCTTCCACAGCATCGGCCCGGGGGTGGTGGCGGACACGATCATGACCGATCCGTGCATCGACTGGGGCGACGGGAGGCTCGAGAACCAGGGGCGTTTGGCCATCGCCACGGTCAATTTCAACTGGGGTGACGACGAGTTCATCGACGCCAACATCAGTTCGCGGGTCGCCACCCCGGCACCGCAGACCTGCAACGACCCGGTGGCGCCCGACGATGCCTGCATTGAGCCCATGTTCCGCGGGCTGGCCCGCTTCGATTGGCTGCGCGACCACAAGCGGTCGCGGGGCGAGCCGGACTGGCCTCCCTACGAGGCCGAAGCCCTCGACGACACCTGCGGGGCCATGGCCCTGACGAGTTACCTCACGGATGACGGCGAATTGCTGCCCCGTGGCTCGGCCTTGACCAACAACCGGGTGTACGGCTACTTCTCCTACAAGATGGCGGGGGACAAGCCCTCCCGGGCCGCGGACGTGTATTGGGGCTTCGACCCCTACCGCTTCGACCAGGCAAAGATGAAGAACGCCATTCGTTGGGTGCTGGGGGACCATTTCGGTCTCCAGGTGGTGCCCTCGACGCCGGGCGGTTGACAAGTCCCGTCCGCCGGATGATCGGGTGGGCGCCGGGATGGCGCCCGCCGGGAATCGAGTAACCAGGGAGCACTCAGGAAATGCGCACGATCCGCACTTTGATGATGGTCCTCGCCTTGACGACCCTGCTGGCAGCTCCGGTGGCTGCCCAGACGCCACCCGAGGCCTGCGCCGCGGACTCACTCTATCTCATCTCACCGGATGATCTCGACCTCCGTTTGCAGGAGGTTGGGCGTCACGGCATCACCCTGAGTTGGCCCGAGTTGGATCTTCTCCAGTCCACATGCTTCACGGTGCGCGGTGTGGACACGCTGACCCTCGACACCGAGGTCAACGGTGGTTTCGGCGATCGGGTCGACCGCGTCCTGCGCTTCACCGTCAGCGGCAACGGGGAGGTTGGAGCCAATCAGGCCAACCCCTTGGCGTTCGTCTGGCGCAACGAGGGCCCCTCGACCTACGGCAACCTGGGTGGCGAGATCAACCTGACCAACAACGGCGGGGTCGTGACCTGGGACGAGAACGGCATGGCGTGGGGGCAGTTGAATGACGGCCTGCCCCGCACCTGGAAGCGGACGAACATCGTGGCCTTCGAGGTGATCGCGGCCAACGATATGTACATGGCGGCCACGTCGGGCGTCATCTCGGTCACCGATCCCGAGGGTTTGTACCACTACGACGGCACGTCCTGGACCCGCATGGCCCCGGAAATCTTCGGCGACCTGACGGTGATCAGCGACATCGCGGTGGATTCGGCGAATCCGGCGAACATCGCGGTGGCCACGTCTCGCCACGGTCTTTTCGTGAGCAACGACGGTGCCCAGACCTTCACCCAGTGGACCGTGGAGTTCGACCCGACCTACGACTCTTTGCCCGCGGTATTCCGCGTGCGGGGCCTGGATTGGGCGGATGGTCGTCTCATCGTCGCGTTGGGTGACTTCGGCGTCTTTATTTCGAACAACGGCGGCCTGAGCTTCACGAGATCGAACCTGAAGGTGCCCGACGATCTGGACAGGGAGGATCCGGCGGAATACGTCTTTATCGATCCGGTCGTCACGTCGTTCGTGACGGACCCTTCGAACACGGACCGCATCCTCGCCACGCTCCAGTTCCACGGTGTGTACGAGACGATCGACGGCGGCGCCACCTGGCACGATCTGTACGGCGACCTCGTCGTGAGGGATCCCGACAACACCGGCGCCTGGGTCAAGAATGGCATCGCTGCGGCGGTGAGCCCGATCGACCCCCAGGTGATCGTGCTGGGCGTGGAGCAGGTCGGGCTCTTCCGCACCACGAACGGCGGCGTCAACTGGACCCTGGTCGGCGGCGATTTTCAGCCGAAGAACCTGGGCACCTTGCGGGATATTTCCCTGACCTTCGTGCCCGACGTGCCAGGTCGTGTCCTGGCGGTCGAGGACGAGTGGAAGGTCCTGATCAGCGACGACGCTGCGGCGACCTGGGACACCATGTTCGTGCAGCCTACCCTCGTGAAGAACCTGGCCGTGGACGTGCTCCCGGGCAGCGGCGGGAATTTCATCCTGGCGAGCTGGGGCGGCGGCATCTTCGTGCCGGGCACGACCCTGGTCCTGAGCGACACCTACACCACGGAGACCTCCGAGGAGTTGCGGGATCTCGAACTGGGCCTGGACATGACCCTCACCAGCGGCACCCTCGCCCAGGGCGACGCCTTCGACCTGGTTTGCCAGACTTTCCAGGGCTGGGCGGTGTGGCGTTCGACGGACGACCATCCCGACGACATGATCCTGGTCGGTCTCTATGATCGTGTGAATCCGGAATCGTGCATCGAGGGTTGGTGCGGTAACGAAAACTTCGAACCCATCCCCCTCTGTTTCGCGGCGAAGCGGGCGGCGTGCTTCAACTTCGAGACACCGGACACCGTGCGTTTCTTCGACGAGGAGATCTACAACGGTTTCGCGTACCACTATTCGGTCAGCGCCTTCGACTACGGCAACACGGCCCTGCTGACTCCGGCCAACAACACGAACTCCTTGCTCTTCTCGCCCCGCTGGCTGGGCGACACCGGCTCGCCGTTCCAGGGCGAGGGCGTGCGGAGATTCCAGCGCATCATCTTCGGGGCGACGGCACCGGCGATGGGCGACGAGATCTACGTCTTCCCCAACCCGTTGCGCAACGGTGTCGGCATCCCCGGCGAGGAGGGGAAGACCGTGGTCTTCACCAACCTGCCGCCCGAGTCGAGCATCCGTGTCTTCACGACCGCCGGCGACGACGTGGCCGCCTTGCCGACGGAGCTGCAGGAGGGTGGCCAGATCCGCTGGCAGACCAGGAACGACGCGGGTGAGGAGATCGCGCCCGGCGTGTACCTGTACAAGGTGAGCATGCCGAGCCGAGAGGCCTACTGGGGGCGTTTGGTCGTCATCCGGTAACGTTGGTCTTTCCCGGGTATGGGGGCGCACGCTTGGCGTTGCGCCCCCTTTTTTGCGCAGTTTTGTCTGTTGATCGGACGGTCGGGGCGTTAGATTCCAGGCATGTATACAACCTGGTGCCGGCCCCCGGGGGCCGGCGCGGGTGTCGGTGTGGAGAGTTCAACCCTCTGGGAGGAATCATGAGCGGCAAGCGGGTATATTTCTTCGGTGGCGACCAGACTGACGGCAACGCGACGATGAAGAATCTTCTGGGCGGCAAGGGCGCTAACCTGGCCGAGATGGTCGGGTTGGGCATCCCCGTCCCGCCGGGCTTCACGGTCACCACCGAGCAGTGCATCGCGTACCAGGACACCAATGAGTTGTCCGCGGCCCTCAAGGACGATGTGCGCGAGGCCCTCGCCAAGGTCGAGGCAATCATGGGCAAGAAGTTCGCCGACCCCGCCGATCCCCTCCTGTTCTCGGTGCGGTCCGGCGCCCGCGTTTCCATGCCGGGCATGATGGACACCGTGCTGAATCTTGGCCTGAACGACGAGACGGTGCAGGGCCTCATCGCCAAGAGCGGGAACGAGCGCTTCGCCTACGACAGCTACCGGCGCCTGGTGCAGATGTACGGCGACGTGGTCATGGGTGTCGAGGGTGAGCACTTCGAGCACGCGCTCGATGCCGCCAAGGCGAAGGCCGACGTCCATCTGGACACCGGGCTTTCGGTCGACCAGCTGAAGGAGATCATCGAGAGCTTCAAGGGCATCATTCGCGACAAGACGGGTAAGGAGTTCCCGACCGATCCCTGGGAGCAGGTCTGGGGCGGCATCACCGCGGTCTTCGCGAGCTGGAACGCGGCCCGCGCCGTCGAGTACCGGCGCATCAACGCCATCCCTTCGGACTGGGGTACGGCGGTCAACGTCCAGGCCATGGTCTACGGCAACCTGGGGGACAGCTCGGCGACGGGTGTCGCGTTCACCCGCGACCCCTCCACCGGTGAGCACCACTTCTACGGCGAGTTCCTCATCAACGCCCAGGGCGAGGACGTGGTGGCGGGCACGCGCACGCCCCAGCAGCTCAACATCTACGGGCGCGAGAAGCTGCCGGCGGGTAACGAGGCCAAGGACCTGCCGACCCTCGAGGAGGTCATGCCTGAGGCCTACAAGTCGCTCCAGGACATCCGCGAGCGCCTCGAGAAGCACTATCGCGACATGCAGGATATCGAGTTCACGATCCAGGAAGGCAAACTCTATATGCTCCAAACCCGTACCGGAAAACGCACCGCTGGCGCGGCCATTCGGATCGC
>JAUUZX010000478.1 GCA_030592025.1 bacterium
CGGACCAGGGCTGGGCCGTCGGCGACACGTTCACCGTCTCCAGCGGCAGCCGCCTGGCGACCCTCACCGTCGGCGCCCTCGTCGACTTCAAGGCCTTCGAACCCCTCGCGCCCCGACGCCTCGCGGTCATGGACATCGCCTGGGCCCAAACCCTGCTGGGGCGCAGGGGACGCGTCCACCAGATCGACCTCACCCTGGTCGCCGGCGCCGACCCCGGCACCGTCGCCGCCCGTCTCGCCGCGCGCCTGGGCCCGGGAGTCCGCGTGTTCACCCCCGAACAGCGTCAGCAGGACGCCTCGGACCTCCTCGCCGCCTTCCGCCTCAACCTCACAGCCCTCAGCCTCATCAGCGTCTTCGTGGGCCTCTTCCTCGTGCTGACGGCTGTCCAGGCCGCCCTCGTCCGGCGACGCACCGAGTTCGGCGTGCTGCGGTCCCTCGGCGCCACGCCCCGCCAGGTGCTGGCGCTCATCGTGGCCGAGGCCGGCGCCATCGGTCTGGTGGGGGTGGCCCTGGGCGTGCCCCTGGGCTACCTGGCCGCCCTGCGCAACCTCGATTCGGTGAGCGGCACCCTGACGAGCATTTACGTGATGGAGGGCATCGAGCGCCTCACCTTGCCGGCCGACGTCGTGCTGCTGGCCGTGGCCGTCGGGCTGTTGGGGGCGGTGGCCGGCGCCCTCGTCCCGGCCGTGGACATGGCCCGCCGCGACACCGCCCGGCTGTTGGCCCCCATCGCCCTTCACCGGCGCACCGACGCGCTGGCCGGCCGGTTGGCGGTGGTGGCGTTGGGGGTGGCGCTGATCGGGACGGCGATCTTCCTCGGCGCGGGACGTTCCTGGCGGTACGGCGGCTTCGTCTACGGGTTCGTCATGATGGTGGCCCTGCCGCTGGTGGTGCCCCTGATCGTGCGCGAGGTCGCCCGCCCCTTCCGCCCCCGCGGCCTGGGCCCCGCCTTCAGCCTTCGCAACCTGGCCGAGCGCCTGCAGACGACGAGCCTGGCGGTGGGCGCCCTGGCCGTCACCGTCAGCATGATGATCGGCATCACGCTGCTCATCGGCGGTTTCCGCCAGACCCTCGTCACCTGGCTCGACACGACCATCCGCGCCGATGTCTACGTCTCCACCGAGAGCTGGGTCCGCGCAGGCAACGACGCCTTCCTCGACCGGCCGCTCCTCGACGAACTCGCCGCGCGACCGGGGGTGGCCGCGGTCGAGGAACAGCGCCGCCTGCGGGTGTTCACCGCCGACGGCGACCACCGGATCTGGCTGAGCGGCATCCGCACGACGGACCTGCCCGGCGCCGAACTCGCCACCCGGCTGCCCCTGGTGAGGGGCGACCCGGTCGTGGTTGCCCGCCGGCTCGACGCGGGCGGCGTGCTCGTGGGCGAACCCCTGGCCCGCAAGGGGGGCTACGCCGCAGGCGACACCCTGCGCCTGGCGGGACCCGACGGCATGGTGGCCCTGCCCGTCGCCGGCGTGGCCTACGACTACACGAGCGAGGGCGGGACGGCCTTCGTCACCATGGCGACTCTCCTCGACGCCTTCGGGCCGACCGCACCGAACAACGCCGCCCTCTTCCTGGACCCGGGCCAGGACGCCGACCGCACCGCCGACGAACTCGCCACCGCCTACGCCGGCCAGCCCCTCGTCTTCCGCAGCAACCGCACCCTCAGAGCCGAGATCCTCGACATCTTCGACCAGACCTTCGCCGTGACCCGCACCCTCCAGGGGATGGCCCTGCTCATCGCCCTTTGCGGCGTGTCCCTGACCCTGCTCATCCAGGCCCGCGAACGGTCCCGCGAACTGGCCCTGTTGCGCTCCCTGGGCGCCACCCGCCGCCAGGTCTTCGGACTCTTCCTGGGCGAGGGGATGGCCATGGGCGGGCTCGGCCTCGTCCTGGGCCTGGGCGGCGGCGTCGGCCTGGCGGCCCTGCTCATCCTGGTCATCAACCGTGTGTGGTTCGGCTGGACGATCCAGCCCGCCCTGCCCATGGGCACCCTGGCGATCCAGGCCGTCGTCATCCTGGCGGCCGCGGCCCTGGCCTCCCTCTACCCCGCCCTCAAGGCCGGCCTCAGCCACCCCGGTTCCCTGAGCCGGGACGACCTCTAGGAGGACCACGTGCGCCCCGTGATCATCGTCCTTCTGCTCCTGATCGCCGTGGTCGCCGGCGCCGATGAGGGCTGGCAAGCCGCCGGGCCCGGCCATGCGTGGTCCTTCCCCCGCGACCACCACACCCACCCGGGGTACAAGACCGAGTGGTGGTACATCGCCGGACACCTCCGTCCCGCCCACGGCGCACCGGACGATTGGCTCGGCTTCCAGCAAACCTTCTTCCGGTTGGGCATGTCCCCCACGACGGTCGCCGACGCGGGCTCGGCATGGGCGGCGCGGGACCTCGTCATGGCCCACGCCGCGCTGGCCGACCCGGCGGCGGAACGTCGTGTCTTCAGCGAGGTCCTCTGGCGAGCCGTGCCCCAGCTGGGAGGATTCGGCGCCCCCGGCGACACCCTGATGGCCTGGTGCCAGGCACCACCGGGCACGGACGGGACATGGTCCCTCGCCCTCACCGCCGAAGGCACGTTCCGTCTGCGCTCACGGGACCTGCGGCGCGGCCTGGAGTTCGACCTCC
>JAUUZX010000305.1 GCA_030592025.1 bacterium
CGCACGCCCCCTTCCCAGCGCTGGACGAGGAGGCGGAAAGCCGCCTCCTCGCCCTCGGCCGTGCGCGCCATGAGGACATCGTCGTCCAGCACCTGGGACACCCGTCACCTTCCTTGCGCCACGTTCCATGACATGAGTCAGTCGTTCTGCCAGCGAGGCGCGCGGCCGCCGGGTCGGTTGGAGCCGCGACCGAATCCCTGGCCCGGACCGTCGGCGTCACAACATCCGCGGTGGCCACGACGACCCTGGCCGAAGCCCCGATCCTGACCGCCACCCTGGCCCTGGCCGAAGCCCTGGCCCAGGAACAGCATCTTGTCCCGCTGCTCCGGCGTCAACAGCTCTCGCACCGCGAGGCGGGTCTCGAGCCGGTTCACCTGCATCTGCTTGCGCAGGTCGCCCAGGTCGTCGGCGATCCCCAGCACGTTCTTCTTGTTGGGCTCGTCCTTCATCATCTCGCCCTTCATCGCGTGGCGCAGGACCATCATCTCCTTGCGCAGTCCGAGGGACGCCGCGCGGGCGTCACCCTGCAACTTGGCGATGGCTTCCTGCTGATCGTCGCTGAGGTCCAGGCGGTTGGCCATGCGCTCCAGGCGCATGCCGGGGCCGTCGCCGTCCCAGCCCATGCCCTGGCCTTGACCTTGGCCCTGGCGCTTACCGAACCGGCCGTCGCCGGGGCCCTGGGCTGCCGCCAGGCTGGCGACGAGGAGGATTGCCGCTACAACGGCAAGGGTGATGACGGTCGTGCGCTTGGTCCGGTTTCTCATGATCTGCTCCTTCGTGTTCGTTGGATGATCCGTGGGATGATCCGTGGGATGATCCATGGGAATCAGGGGTCTAACCTCTCTCTCGAAAGACCAAACGCGCCCCCCGCAAAAAACCAGCGGCACTTCGGAATAAAAATCAGGGAGCGGTGGTGAGGCGCCGGAGATTCTCCGTCAGCCTCTCATCGTCCGGCGCCACCCGCAGCCCCCGGCGGAACACTTCGGCAGCCTCGCCGGACCTCCCCCGGCGGGCCAGCACGATCCCCAGGTCGATGTACCCCCGCGGGTCCGACGGGTGGGTCGCCATGAGATGTTCGGCCCGAACATGCGCGTCGTCGAGACGACCGGCCCCGGCCAGCAGCACCGTCAGGTTGTGGAGAGCGTCGGCGTCGCCGGGCCAGATCGTCAGCAGGGCGAGCAATTGATCCTCGGCCTCGGCCTGCCGCCCGGCCTCCAGGAGTTGGGAGACGAGGACGGACCGCAGTTCGAGGTGGCGCCCCTCGTGATCGAGAGCACGGGTGAGGACGTCCGTCGCCTCGCCGAGTCGCCCGTCTGCCTCCAGGAGGGCAGCCAGGCCGAGCCAGGGCGCTGCGCCTTCGGCGCCGGCGTCCAGGGAGTGGCGGTACAGGGTCTCGGCGCGCTGCAGCAGCGCTGTTTCCTGGCGGGCGTCGCCCAGCACGGCCCAGCGGTGGGCCTCATTGGCCATGGCCTGGGCCCGCCAGTGGGCCTGCACGTCGTTCAACCCCCAGGGCACGACGACCAGCACACCGACGACCGCCCCTATCCATGCCGACCGGGACCGGCGGACCAGGGCGGCCAGCCCCACGGCGGCCAGGAGCACGCCGGCCGGCAAGAGGGCGAGGCGGTAGCGGGTCACGACGAAGAAAAGGCTCTGGACCGCCAGGGGCGTCGCCACCCACAGGATCAACGACCACCAGCGTTCCGGTCGGCGGACGGCCAGATGGACCCCGCCCGCCCACGCCAGCACGACCACCGCGAACCACGGCACCACGCGGGCCCGCAGGGCAGGGACCGTACGGCGCCAGCCGTCGAGGGGCGTCAGTTGGTCGATCTCCCAGCCCCGCAGATGCAGCCAGACCTTCTTGAGCCACAGGGCCCCCGCGCGTCCGGGCCGGGCCCGCATCTCCGACCAGGCGCGCCCAGCCCAGATGCGGTCGGCCTCGCCGAGGCTGACCTCATCCCGCCCAGCGGTCTGCGCCAGGTGCTGACGGCCCGCGGGGTCGGCGCGCCAGTCCCCGGGCACGACCGCCACGTAGAAACCATTGGCCTCGGGACCGTTGCCGATCACCAGGTTGACGCCACCGTTGAGGGTCGGTCCCACCGGCCGGCCCTCGACGCGGCTGTTGTGGAGGACCGCCGGCATCTGGGTGGCCAACACCCCGGCCAGAATCAAGGTCGCCGTGACCAGGCGCCCCGACCTCTGGTGGGAGGTCGCCACCAGGAGCGCCACGGGCACCAGGACCAGGGTCGACCCCCGCAGCAGCCCGGCCAACCCCAGGACCACGCCCAGGGCCAACGCCGCGGACCACCCGCGACGGCCCGGCGCGCCGGCGGTCGACCCCAGCAGCAACCCGGCGGCGACCAGCAACATGAGGGGCAACTCGACGAGGACCGCCAGCGCGTACACCGCCGCGGGCAGGTAACCCGCCATGAGGAGGGGCGGCAACAGCACGAGCCAGCGGCGACCCGGGGCATCGGGCGGCAGGAAGCGCTCCGCCATGATGCGCACGAGGATCACCGCGCCCAGCCAGCAAATGATCTGGAAGATCCGCAAACCGCGCAGACTTGCCGGAAGAACCACCCGATCGGCCGGCACACCGCCATCGGCGCCGACCGCCTTGGCCAGGATCGGGTAGAGGGGCGACATGAAGTGGGCCTGGTCGGCGGGGGCGTGCAGACCGTCGAGTTCGGCGGCCCGGTCCAGGTAGAAGACCTCGTCGAGGATGGGCACGAGGCCGAAAACCGAATGCTCGGCCTGCCCCAGGATCAGCGTCCAGCCCAGGAGCGCGGCGACGAGGAGAGCCCCCTCAGGCCACCACCGTCGCCACAGGCTGCCCTTGGTGGCCATCACACGCTGAACCGGATCTCCAGGATGTCACCGTCCTGCACCTCGTAACCCTTCCCCTCAAGGCGCACCTTGTTGGCGGCCTTGGCCGCGGCGTGGGAACCGGCCTCGATGAGGTCGTCGTAGGCGACGGTTTCGGCGCGGATGAAACCCCGCTGCAGATCGCTGTGGATCTGCCCCGCCGCTTCGGGGGCCTTGGCCCCGCGGCGCACCGTCCAGGCCCGGCATTCGTCCGGGCCCACGGTGAAGAAACTCTGCAGGTCGAGAGCGCCGTAGGACGCGCGGATCATCCGGTGGGCGGCGGGTTCGTCCACACCCAGATCGGCCAGGAACTCGGCGGCGTCCTCGGCGTCGAGCTCGGCCAACTCCTCCTCCATGGCCGCGCACACGGCGACGACCTCGGCTCCCGCCGCCTGCGCGGCCTCGATGGCATCCGCGGGAGGCGCCCCGTCCTCGCCGTGGTTCAGCACCACGATCAGGGGCTTGCGGGTGAGGAAGGAATAACCCGAGATGAGCTTGGTCTCATCCGTGTTCAACTCGAGATCACGCAGGGGGCGGTCGTTCTCGAGCTGGTCCAGGAGGCGCTTCATCAACGGCGGCTCCAGGGGGTTGGCCACCTTGCCCATGCGGTCCTTTTCCTTCGTGAGCTTCTCGAGACGGTTCTCGACCACCTGCAGGTCCGCCAGGCCCAGTTCGAGGGCCAGGGTCTCGAGTTCGCCGACGGGGTCGGCCGGCCCATAGCCCCCGTCGAAGCAGCGCACCATCTGGGCCAGGGCGTCGACCCGGCGCGCGTGCTCGAGGAAGCGGGTGGCCTCGCGGGTACCGTCGACACCGGCCCCACCCTGGAATCCGGGCACGTCGACCCATTCGATGGACACGTAGACCGTGCGCTTGGGCGAGTACATGGCGCTCAACCGGTCGACCCGCGGATCCGGCACCTTGCCCACGGCCAG
>JAUUZX010000038.1 GCA_030592025.1 bacterium
CATGTAGTTGTCAAAGTTCGGAACCAACAGCGCGCCGAAGCCTTCTACAACGGGCTTCTCGGAATCCCTATCGTCGCTCGATTAGCGTCGCCTGTGATGACGTTCTTTACGTTGGGCAACCACCACGACTTTGCTATTGCAGCAGTTGGCGACGATGCGCCGGACGCACCGGCGAATTGCCCGGGGCTTGCCCATGTAGCCTTCAATATTGGAACGTCAATCGACGAACTCCGAGAGGCAAAATTGCATCTCGAAGCGGCTGGGTTCGAGGTTGAGGCATATGACCACGAGGTGAACAAAGCCATTTACTTCAAAGATCCCGACAGTAATATGGTTGAGCTATACGTTGATACATCGGACGCCTGGAAACAGCGGCCCGATGCAGTCGCAACCGGGAAGCAGTTCGATCTCTAGCGTTCACTCTACTCAAATATTGGTTACCTCGTGTGCAGAAAAATGGGACAATATACGCCGATTGCAGAGCATGGCTGGAGCAAGCCGGGCCGTCAGGTAAAATTCAGACTAGCAAGCGCTTGCACCTGACGATCGCGTCCGTCACACCTTGTGCGGAGCGCACAATCCGCGCCAACCATACTTGCAGGTGAAGCCAACGTTAGAACAACAGTCAAACGGAAGTACAGGGGGGGGCTATGTGGAATTGCAGTAGTTGTGGTGAGCAAGTAGAAGAGGAATACGACATTTGTTGGAATTGCCAGGCAGATCGTTCGGAGGCCACGCTTGAGCCGAAAGATATCGCAGATTCGTCAAAGTCACAAAAACTGGGCGGCGGGGCCAGTTCGAATATGGCTGATACGCTCGACAAACGTTACAGGGATGCTTACCGGGTTTCCGATGCAGCGATAGCAGCGGGTGGTATCGCCAAATTTCTGGGAATTGCAATCGTATTGATCGGCGTGGCAACCTTTCTCTATGGAGCAGTAAATTCTTCGGAAGGTGCGATGTTGCTGGGGGTCGCGGGCACCCCGGTCGGGCTGTTTCTGTTCATCTTCGGAGTTATCGTATCAGCTCAAGGGCAGCAGTTGAAAGCAACATTGGACCAGACGATAAACTCATTTGCATTTCTTTCTGACCGAGAACGCTTGGAAATAATGGGTCTTGGTGGGAAAACGAGAAAGAAAGAGCTCGAAGAGTTCTAACACACGCTACCTGATGGTGGAGCCGGAGGACCCGGGCCAGGATGCCGACCGGAGGGGCAACCCAGGCCTGTGCCTTCGCGTGAAAGTGTCGAATGTACGGGAGTACGCCGACCTGCTGGCCGGACAAGGCGTCGAGGTCGATTTTCGGGTCCATTCCTGGGGGACAGTGGCCAAGTTCTTCGATCCCGACGGCAACCTCTGCGCGTTCAAGGACGACGAGACGTTCGAGCGGCAGGTCGAATCAGGTGAATGAACCGGCACGGTACGACGCAGTCCTGCCATCGCTTGCAACGGACATCAGTATCTGTCAAACTTGCCGCTGATGCCAAACCGCCATGAAACTCCCGCAATGCAAGGATTCGCTATGCGCCGCCTGTCTCCGCTCCTCCTGGCCGTCGTCCTCGTTCTGCCCGCCTGCAGCGATGACGATTCGGTCACCCCCGGAAAGAACTTCAGCGTCACCGTCAATGTCGTGGACACGGACGGTGATCCGGTTCCCAATCTGGAGCTGGCTCTCTGGAACGACAGCGATTTTCTGCAGATGAAGGGGCCGGACAAGGCGGCCTGCAGGATCGAACATATCCAGCCCATCGTCGCGCGGGTGCGCCTGACCATTGAGGACATCGAGGGGCAGACTGTTCGTGTGCTGCGGGAGGAGGATCTCGAGATCGGCGTCCATGGCTTCATGTGGGATGGCCTCGACGATGATGGAGTCCACCAGCCCACGGGCCGCTACACGGCGCACCTGCAGGGATTCGTCATCGGGACGGACGAACTCTCCTACGAAGGGACCGTCGACATGTGGATGGTACTGGGCGATATCGACGCCGGCCGTGTCGGCGGCGCGACGGATACGGGGGGGCAGATCGTTCTGACGGACATGCGCCTCTTTCCGCACCTCTATGAGCGGGAGGACATGACGGCCTTCAGCGAAAACGGGGAGCCCGTGGGGGTGCTTGCTCTCACGGCAGACATGGTGTTTGCACTGCGGGATCCCGTCAGCAGTACGAGTATGTATTTCGATCGGCAAGTGACCGGTAGCGGTGATGCCGTGACCCTGGTGTGGGCCCCGCGGTTGCGGGTTTCTTCGGATTCAGTCCAGGGGCCGCTGGTCGCTGCCCCGGACACGGGCGATGGGATTCCGGTTCCTGATTGGAGGATCCGATCTTACCCGAACCCGTTCAACTAGCGGGAGCTCAGTCGAGGCGTAGCCCTTTTGTCTTGGACTTTCAGGAGAACCGTTGTTCTAAGATTCCTCTGTGCCGCGGAATTCTGTAGATTAAACACCTGTTCCCGGCGACTGCGCCGGCGCACAAACCACGCTCGCAGCTGATAACGAAAACAATATCAACGTAAGGACTCGTTATGCGCCGATTCGCCCTGCTCCTCCTGGCCGCCCTGTTTGTCCTGCCCGCCTGCAGCGACGACGATTCGGTCACCCCCGGCAAGAACTTCAGCCTCACCATCAACGTGGTGGACACGTCCGGTGATCCGGTTCCGAACCTGGAGCTGTCCCTCTGGAACGACAGCGACCTCCTCCAGGGCAAGACACCGGACAAGGCGGCAACCAAGATCGAGATGGTCCAGCCCATCGCCGCGCGCGTCCGCCTGACCATCGAGGACATCGAGGGGCAAACCATCCGCGTGGTGCTGGATGAGGAACTCTTCGCCGGTTCACGCTATGTGATGTGGAACGCTCTCGACGACGAGGACATTCCCCAGCCTTCGGGCCGCTACACCGCGCGCCTGCAGGGGTTCGACATCGAGACGGACGAGTTGTCCTACGACGGGTCTTTCGACATATGGTTGGCCATGCCTGATCTTCAAGCTGGTCAGGTTGGTGCGGCCACCGACAGGAACGGGCAGATCGTCCTGACGGACATGCGTCTCTTCCCCCACCTCTACGACCGGCCGCCCATGATCGCGACCGACGAGAACGGCCAGACCATGGGCGTTTTCACCCTCACGTCGGACATGGTGTTCGGGCTGTTGGATCCGGTCGGCGGCGCGGGCATGAGCTTCCACCGGCAGATCACCGGTAGCGGCGATGTCGTGACCCTGATGTGGGACCCGCAACCACGGAAGGCGCCCTCGCTCCCGGTCGCCGGTCCGCAGGTCGCGACCCCGGACAAGCGCGCCGAGGATCCGCTCCCCGGTTGGGCGCTCTGGGTCTACCCGAACCCGTTCAATTAGGGGAAGCTCAGCCCTGGTCGACGTCGTCGAGGATGGTGGTCGCGTCTTCGGGCTTGATGGCCATCATGAGTTCGCCGTCGGGGTAGCGCACGGCCACGGGGCCCTGGTCGCAGCCGCCGATGCAGCCGCTCTGGAACACCCGCACCTTGGCCTCGAGGCCCCGCTCCTGGACCATCTCCTTGAGCTGCGCCCGCAGTTCCGGGCCGCCGCGACGCCCGCAGCAGGGCTTGGGGTGCCCCTCGGGCCGCGTGTGGGTGCAGACGAAGATGACCGTGGGGAAGGGCGCGGGGAACTTGAGCATCGCGGACGGCTCCTTGGTGGGCCTTTGAAAACCATTCTCGATATCTGCACGCCGACAAGGTAATCCAACGGGCGGCGGTCGCAATGGCCGGCCCCGGGGTACTCTGAATCATTAATAACGATATGATAAAATCGTTTGTGCTACACTCCCGCGATTGCAACTGCGTGCGATCGGGCACGCATCGGAACATCGTCAAGTGCCAGGGGGGAATCATCATGGAGCGCACCGCGCGTGTTGCCTTTTTTGTCGTGTTCTTGCTCGCCGGCTCCAGCCTCGCCCAGTCAATCCCGACGGTCGACTACACCGATCACATGCACATCTCGTCAGCGTACCATCTGGGGGAATACTCATCCTATTCGAGAGGCGTGGCGTCCAGCGACCGCTGCGTGGTCGGCCTCGATGGCGACGGCATGTGGGTCCTGGCGGGACAAGAGGACGAGATATCCGCTACCCCGTTGTTTGTCACTCTGGGCTCGTTTCTTTGGTCGGTCCAGATGGTGGGGGACCTGGCCTTCGTGGCGGGTGGGCCGTCGCTGACCATCGTGGACCTCACCGAACCGACAGCCCCCGCCGTGATCGGGGCGACCTCGGGGCTCAGTGCGTACAAGTTCGGTATTGAGGGGGACTACGTGTACATGGCCGGGTCGCAGGCCATGTACGTCGTCGATATCTCCGACCTGCATAACCCCCAGAACGTGGCCACGCTCCCCACCGCGATCGACGTGCACGGCATCGCCGTGGCCGACGGGTTCGTCTACCTGGCGGAGGAGGAAGCCGGCATCAGGATCATCGACGTCAGCGACCCCACCACCCCCGTGGCCCTGGGGATTGTCCCGCGCACCGAGTACATCGACGAGTTGCAGATACATGAAGGGGATCTCTACGTCGGTGGCTGGGGCCTGTTCGCCAGCTATGACATCCCCACCCCCGGCTCCCTGGCGCTGCGCTGGTCCATGCCGGTGGACGCCAACATCCAGGGCATGGATTTCGTGGATGACATGGCCTACCTGGCCGGTGGCCCGGTGATGCTGGCCATGCGGATCTCGGGACCCGGTTCGCCCGTGATCGAGGGCGAGTACCCGTTCGACAACATCAACATCATGAGCATCGCGACGAGGAACGATCACACCTACTTGGCGACCTACAGCGACGAGTTCCTGGCGTTGGACATCGGCTCTTTGTCCACGGTGCCTCCATTGGACACGGCGGTGACGTCGCTGAGCAACCTGGCGACGGTCGACGGCTTGGTGTTCGGCAGGACCCCGGATGGACTCGAATGCTACGAAGTGGATACGGCCGGCCAGTTGAGCCTCGCGGGTACGTCCGATTTTCCCTCGTATTACACCAATCTGGCCCTCGACATCCAGACGACGTCGACGAACCGGTACCTGTGGTCCGCCGACAACCACTCGGTGCTCCTGTTCGACATCTCCGCCCCCACCGCCATGTCCTACGAACTGGCCCTGAGCCAGTCCAATACCCCCGGCGAAGTGTGCGAGTTCGAATCCTACCTGGCCGTGCTGGACGGCCCCGAACTCGTCCGCCTCTACTGGGTCGGCAACCCGCTGACCCCCTCTCACCTCTCGAACCACCCCCTGAACTTCGCCGCCTCCTACATGGAGATGACGCCGTTTACGATCCACCTGGCAGGGGGCACGACCTACCAGATCAACTGGGATGAAGGGTCGGGGCCCATCGAGTCCTCGCTGACGTTGCCAGGCAACGCCGAGGGTTTGTGGGTGAGGGAATCGTCAGCCATCGTCGCCCTGAGCTACAGCCTGGTCCTGATCGATGTCAGCGACTACGCCGCCCCGGTCATCGTGGATGAACTGGTCCTGCCGGGGGCTGTTAGGGACCTGGACGCGCTGGAAGGCTGGGGTTACGTGGCCTTCGCAGGCGGCAACACCGTGTTCAGCTACGACAACCAGGCGGGCTTGATGCTGGTGGGCGCCTGCGCGAGTGCGGGGTTCATGGAGAACATTGCCCTGGGAGACGACTGCGCCTTCCTGCTGGCCAACGGAGGCGACCTCCTCACCCTGCCCCTGCAGACCCCGACACCGGTGAACTGCAACAGCAACGACACCTTCGATCTGCTGGAGATCGCCGCCCACCCCAGCCTGGATTGGAACGACGACGGCACCATCGACAACTGCCAGCAGGGTCAGGGAATCTCGGCTGTCCCGACCACCGCGCGCGCCGCGCTGCACGACGCCAGCCCCAACCCCTTCAACCCCAGGACGGTGCTCTCTTTCGAGCTGCCACAGGCGTCCATCGCAAGCCTCAGGGTGTACGACGTGGCGGGGCGTCTGGTCCGCACGTTGCTGGACGACGAGATGGCGCAGGCCGGCCTGAACGAGGTGACTTGGGGAGGCAGCGACGACACCGGACGACGCGTACCGTCCGGTGTGTACTTCTATCGCCTGGATGCGGGTCCGTCCAGCGCCACCAAGAGGATGGCCCTGATCAAGTAACGGGTGAGGGCCCGCGCTCAGCGGGCCCTACTCCCCATACCTCCCGATCACCTCGATGATCCCCCGCCGGCAGGCCGCGCAGAACGGCTTGATCCCCTTGGTGAACATGATGCAGTCCAGCTCCGAGCGGTACATGCCCTCGGACATGTAGCCCGCCCCTTCGAAGACCCCCACCTGCCCGTAGGCCTCGTTGGCGCGGATCCAGGCGTCGACCTTCTGCTGCTGGACGAGGGAGAGTTCCTCGCCCCTGGCCTTGGCCGCCTCGACCTCGTCGCTCGGCGCGCCGGTGCGCATGAGCCGGGCGATTTCCTGATTCGTCGCCGCGCGCAGCTTCTGGTAGGTGCGGTCCATCTCGTCGTAGGCGGACTTGTTCCAGGGCGTCGGGATCGCCACGCCGGACGTCATCATGTCGCCCCACTTCCCGTGGACCGGGTCGGGCAGGGTGGTGAGGTTGCGCTCGCCCGGTTCGGTGCCGGCCGGGTAGAAGTCGTTGTAGGCGGTGCTCGACGAATAGTACTCGTCGGCCAGGCCGGCGAAGTGGTGGCCGAACTCGTGGAGGAAGACGTAGTCGCTCCACTGGTTGTCGCTGGTGAAGGTGTTGAAGGCGTTGTAGATGCCGCCGCCTCCATAGCGCTCGTGGTTCACCATGACGTACAGGGCGTCGTAGGGCACGACCTGGGCGACATCCCGCAGGGCGCGGTTGTCCTCGGTGAGCAGGTAGCGCTCGGAGCCGAGGGAGTCGAAGGTGCAACCGAGGGAGGTGCGCCGGTGGATGCCGCGGCTGGGTTCGTCGCAGCCCGATTCCTGGGACGGCAGCAGCACGCCCCGGATGTTGAACCGGTCCCGACGCGACGCGTAGGGCTCGTGGCCCAGCATCACTTGGGCAAAGTGCCGGACGTCCTTCTCGAACTCGGCGATCTCGTCCACCGTGTAGCCCTCGCCCAGGATGACGACGTCGACACAGCCGTGGGGGTCGCCGCCGATGGCCGCCTCGACGATAACGATGCCGGCCGGCGGCGGGTCACGGCGGATCATGGGATCCTGCGGGTCGATGGACGCGCGGAAGACCTCGCGCAGCACGCCGTCGTTGCCGCGGGACTCCAGCGCGAACTCGACGGGCTGCTTCGGCAGCGGGACCAGCGCCGACTCGTGGTAGGTGCGCATGACCCCGTCGGCGGCGGGGCCGGTGGTCTGCCACTCGCCGAAGTAGGAGTCGAAGCCCCGGGACCAGAGGAGTTCGCCGCTCGCGGTGTCGTAGAGCTTGGCGTAGTAGCGGCCGAGGTCGAGGCCGTCGATCAGGTGGACGCGGCTGCCGGCGTAGATGCCCTGGCGCCAGAGCTGGTCCAGACCGACGTGCTCGCTGTCGGCGTCCCCCGTGTGGTGGTAGTCGATGCGCAGGGTCTCGTCGTGGAAGATGTCGTCGAAGCCGGCGGCGGCTGTTGAGGCGAGAGCCAGGAGAGCGAGGACGAGGAGGAAGCGCATTTTCGGTGCTCCTTGAGGGGGCTCAGCGTCGGGGAAGGGTCGGCGCAGTATAGCAAAGTGTGGAACCCGTGCGGCATCCCCGCAAAAAAAGGCCCCCCGACCCTGGGGTCGGGGGGCATGCGTCATGTCCTTGTCGAGAAACGGTCAGATCACGGGCAGGACCACCCGCTCGCTGCGGTAGCTTCGTCATCCACCGTCTGCTCGAGGGTGATGATCGGGGTGTTCGCCGTGAGGCGCAGACGGTAGGTGCCCGACCCGCCGCAACTGTTGCCCCAGTCGCGGGTGACGGCGAGGCGGTAGGTGCCGGCTGTCGAGATCAGGAAGTTGCTGACCGTCTGACCCGCCGTGTTGCTGTTGCAGCCGGAGACGAAGTTGCAGCGCAGTTCGTCGGTGTTGCCGGTCAGCAGGTTCGTGCCGCCAAGGGTCGTGCCGGGTGCGTAGAGGGCGATCTGCAGCACCGAGCCGCCGGTCGTGTCGATGGCCTCGAGGGTCACCGTGGTCGAGGCGGCAAATTCGACATCGAAGACGTCCTGGCAAGCAATGCCGAAGTCGCAGTCCCAGCTGTGCACCTCATCGTAGAGCACGCCGACCTGGTACGGGCAGTCCCAGCCCGGGGCCAGGCTCGCCACATCCTCAACTGTCTGGTCGGGCACGCTGAATCCCTTGTCGGCGTCGATGAGGAGCCGGTAGGTACCTTCACCGCCGCAGCTGTTGCCCCAGTCCCGCGTGATGGCCAATCGGTAGGTGCCG
>JAUUZX010000312.1 GCA_030592025.1 bacterium
CCTTCGCGCCCGGCGGCCGCGGCCACCGCCACCTGCCAACCGTCCGCCACCGGATTCAGGGCCTCCACGGGCGCGGCGCGCATGATCTGCGCACCCCTGCTCTCCGCCCGCGCGGCCAGGGCCCGGGTCACGCCCTCCGCGTCACAGATCGCCGTGCGCGGCGAGTGGAGGGCGGCCACGGCCCGTGTTTCAGGCTCGAGGCGCCGCAGCGCGTCCGCGCCCAGCAGCGCCAGATCATCGATCCCGTTGGCGCGACCCTGATCGAGCAGGACCTCCAGCGCCGCGACCTCGGCGTCCTCCACCGCAACGATGAGCTTGCCGCACTCCCGGTAGGGCAGGTCGGCCTCGGCGCAGAACGTCTTCAAAAGACGACGGCCCGCCACGCAGTAGAGGGCCTTGAGGGTGCCCGTCGGGTAGTACATCCCGCCGTGGACGACCTCGCTGTTGCGGGAGGTCGTGCCCCGGCCCAGGGCCGGTTCCCGCTCCAGGAGCGCCACGGACAAACCGCGCCGGGCCACGGAGTCGACCACCGCGCAGCCCACCACCCCTCCACCGATGACCGTCACCGCGACGTCGGGCATGGATCAACTCCGGCCCTTCAGCCAGTCCTGATAGGCGTGTTCGGTGTAGGCCTTGGACGAGATGAACTCCAGCAGCGGGAGCAGATTCTCCGTGCTGGCGAAGCCGGGGTAGTTGGTGAGCCGGGCGCCCGCACTGTCCAGGAACCACAGGGTGGGCCAACTCTCGACCCTGAACTTCCGGGCCAGGGCCGGCAGTTTTTCCGTGTCGACCATGGCCATGGCGTAGTTGTCGTTGAGGTGGTGGATGATCCGCCGGTCGGCGTAGGTCTCCATCTTCATCTTGGTGCACCACTTGCACCACGTCGCGGTGAAGTGGATGAGCAGGGGCTTGTTCTCCCTGCGCGACCGCTCGGAGGCCTCCCGGAAGCTCTCCCAGCGCACGGACCGGTAGTCGATCTTCTCGCCATCTTCCGCCGCCGCCCGCACCCCTGGCATGAGCAGCGCCGCGAGGACCAGGATCGCCAGTGTCGTCTTGCGCATGTCAGTCGTCTCCTTGGGCCTCGGCCCGGGTCAGCGGAACGGCCACGGCCACTCCGGATCTGGCGGCGCCTCGATCACGAGGGGCGCGTCGCCCACGGGATGCTCCAACTCGAGACGCAGGGCGTGCAGCCCGATCCTGCGCCCGCGCCAACGTTCCGGCGCGCCGTACTTCACGTCCCCCAGCAGGGGACAGCCCGCGAACGCCCACTGGGCCCTGATCTGGTGCCGCCGGCCCGTGACCGGCTCCACCTCGACCAGCCACAGCCCCTCCCGCGCGTCGACCACGCGGTACCGCAGCAGGCCCTCCCGGGCCCCGGCGAATTCGCGGCGGTCCACCCGCGTGACGCCCCGGGCGTCACCCTGGCCCGCCAACCAGTTCCGCAGTTCGCCCGCGTCGGCCGGGGGCCGGGCCGTGAGGATCGCCAGGTAGGTCTTGGCCACGCGGTGGTCCCGGAACCCGGCGGAGAGACGACCGGCCGCCTTGCTCGTGCGCGCCAGGAGGACCGCCCCCGAGACGTTGCGATCCAACCGGTGCACCAACCCGATGTAGACGTTGCCGGGCTTGGCGTACTTGTGTTTCAGATAGGACCTGGCCACATCCAGCAACGTCGGGTCGCCGCTGCGGTCACCCTGCACGAGCAGACCCGCCGGCTTGTGGAAAGCGAGCAGGTGGTTGTCCTCGAAGATGACGGACGGCTCCAACAGCAACCACCTTCCAGCCGTGGCCCCGGTATCGGGATCATGATACGGCCTGCACAGACACCATGACAAGAACTCCCCGGTGGCGTAGATTGCAACGGTTGCGCTATGCCGTCGGCGCCCGCCCCCGACCGGGCCCGGCCCTGACCTTCTCCGCGAGGTGCACCCCCATGCCCCAGAGGTTGCTGTCCGTCATCGTCGTCCTCACCGCCGCTGTCCTCGTCCTGGGCGCGTGCGGCAACCAGGACGCCCCCCCGAGGTTCACCCGGAGCGACACCCACATGGAACGACTGATCTACCCCGAGACCCGCGTTGCCGACCAGACGGACGACTACCACGGCACCACCGTCGCCGACCCCTACCGCTGGCTCGAGGACGTGGACTCCGACGAGACCCACGCCTGGGTCAGAGCCCAAAACAAGGTGACCTTCGCCTTCCTGGAAGGCATCCCCGCCCGCGAGCGGTACCGGGCGCGTCTCACCGAACTCTGGAACTACACCCGCTACGGCGCTCCGTTCCGTGAGGGCGGCCGCACCTTCTTCTCCAAGAACGACGGCCTGCAGAACCAGTCCGTCTTCTACGTGCAGGACACCCCGAACGCCGAGCCCCGCGTCCTGCTCGACCCCAACCTGCTGAGCGAGGACGGCACCGTTTCCCTGGGCGGCATCAGCATCTCCAGGGATGGACGCTGGCTGGCCTGGGCCACGAGCGTCAGCGGGTCCGACTGGCACACCTGGTACATCCGCGACATCACCACCGGCGAGGATCTGGACGACGAAGTGGCCTGGACCAAATTCAGCGGCGCGTCCTGGGACGCGGCCGGCGAGGGCTTCTACTACAGCCGCTACGACGCCCCGGCCGAGGGCGAGACCTTCGAGGGCGCCAACTACTACCAGAAGCTCTTCTATCACAAGGTGGGCACGAGCCAGGACGCGGACCTGCTGGTCTACGAGCGCCCCGACGAGAAGGAATGGGGCTTCGGCGGCAGCGTCAGCGACGACGGTCGCTACCTCCTGATCAGCGTCTGGCAGGGCACGAGCCGCAACAACCGTCTCTACTACAAGGATCTGCAGGACCCGGGTGCCGAGGTCGTGAAGCTGCTCGACGCCTACGACGCCAGCTACAACTACCTGGGCAACGTCGGCCCGCTCTTCTATATCAAGACGGACAAGGACGCGCCTCGCCAGCGGATCCTCGCCATCGACCTCGCCCAGCCGGGACCCGCCCACTGGCGCGCCATCGTCCCCGAGTCGGAAAACCCCCTGGACTGCGGCACGATCCTCAACAACAACCTCGTCCTGACCTACATGGAGGACGTGGCCGACGCCGTGAAGATCTTCGACTTCGAGGGTCGGCACCTGCGGGACATCGCCTTGCCGGGCCTCGGTTCGGCGAGCGGCTTCCGCGGTCGCCCCGGGGACTCGGAGACCTACTACGTCTTCACGAGCTACCTGAACCCCAGCGAGATCTACCACTACGACTTCGCGACGGGCGAGAGCACCCTCTTCCGCGCCCCGGAGATCGACTTCGACTTCTCCGGCTACGAAACCGAGCGGGTGTTCTACACGAGCAAGGACGGCACGCGCGTGCCCCTGTTCATCGTCCATAAAAAGGGCCTGCCCAGGGACGGCACGACCCCGACGATCCTCTACGGCTACGGCGGCTTCAACATCTCCCTGGGTCCCCGCTTCTCCACCGCGACCCTGCCCTGGCTCGAGCGGGGCGGCGCCTACGCCGTGGCCAACATCCGCGGCGGCGGCGAGTACGGCGAGGAGTGGCACGAGGGAGGCATGCTGGACAGGAAGCAGAACAGCTTCGACGACTTCATCGCCGCGGCCGAGTACCTCATCGCCGAGGGCTATACGAAACCCGACCTGCTGGCCGTCTACGGCGGCAGCAACGGCGGTACGCTGGTGGGTGCGGTCATCAACCAGCGGCCGGATCTCTTCGGGGCCGCGGTCCCGGCC
>JAUUZX010000382.1 GCA_030592025.1 bacterium
AGGGTGCCGTCGGTCAGGCCCAGGTCGTCGCGGATGCGTGGGAAGGGAAGGGGGCGGCGGGAGCGCACGAGAAGGGACAGGATCAGGAGCCTGACCCTGCCGTGGATCAAGAGGGGCAGGGGTGCACGGCCCGCCGGGCCGCCACCCACCGGTTTTGTCTTCGCCGCGCCCATCGGCCTCCCTGCCGTGCGTGCTCGACGAAGCGCCCGCCCTCGCATCCTTGCGCATGGACGGGCGCCGCGTGGTCCTCAGCCGCGAAGAGCCCGTCAGCCCCCGCGATAACTGACTCTCGCGATAACGAACTCTCCTGGCGGCGGCCGCCGTGCCGCCGCCAGGAGCGGGTCTGCCTGCCGCGGCGAATGCCGCCGGCTTGCCGCGCCGCGTCCGTGCGGTGCGGGATGGTGACGGGGACGGCTGGCACCCAGGACCAGTGTGTCCGCCCCCGGCCGTTCGAAGATCCTTCTTCGACCCCTGGCGGGGGTCCGCCGCTCCGTCTGGACCCGGCGTCACCATCACTGCAGACCAGGCTCGCGGCGATTCCATCGTCCGACGAGCCGATGCGGGGCGGTCGTTCCGACCGGAAGTCCGTTTCCGGAGTCCGAGCTCCGCCGCCGACATGTACTTTAATAACTCAAGTACTTTGGTTTATCAAGTAAAAAAACAAGGAAATATCCAAGCGGGACTTCCGGGCCGAAACAGGGTCACTAGGCTGGACTTGCGGGAGGCGGAAACTATCTTGGTAGGGATTCCGCGCCGTTGCCGGCACGCCGTGTCGGGCCGCGGTTTCCACCCACGCGCCTCCGCGGGTCGGGGCAAGCCACGACCATCCGCGGGCCACAAACAACAGAAGGAGGTTGCCATGAAGACCGACAAGCTCATCGCGATGGAGGACCACTACGGTGCCCACAACTACCACCCCCTCGACATCGTCATCAAGAAGGCCGAAGGTGTCTGGGTCGAGGACGTCGAAGGCCGGCGCTTCATGGACTTCCTCGCCGCCTACAGCGCGGTGAACCAGGGCCACGGCCACCCGCGGATCCTCAAGGCCCTGCGCCGCCAGGCCGCCAAGGTCACCCTCACCAGCCGCGCCTTCCGCAACGACCAGCTGCCCCTGTTCTGCCAGGAAGTTTGCGAGCTCACCGGTTTCGAGAAGGTCCTGCCCATGAACTCGGGCGCCGAAGCCGTCGAGACCGCCATCAAGGCCGCCCGCAAGTGGGGCGAAACGGTCAAGGGCATCGCCAGGGACAAGGCCGAGATCATCGTCTGCACCGACAATTTCCACGGCCGCACCACGACCATCGTCGGCTTCTCGACCGAAGAAGCCTACAAGAAGGGCTTCGGCCCCTTCACCCCCGGCTTCAAGATCATCCCCTTCGGTGACGCCAAGGCCCTCGAGAAGGCCATCACCCGGAACACCTGCGCCTTCCTGGTGGAGCCCGTCCAGGGCGAGGCCGGCATCAACATCCCGCCCAAGGGCTACCTCAAGAAGGCCGCCGCGATCTGCAAGAGGAACAACGTCCTGTTCATCGCCGACGAGATCCAGTCGGGCCTCGGCCGCACGGGCAAGCTCTTCGCCTTCGAGCACGAAGGTGTGCGCCCGGACGCCGTCATCATCGGCAAGGCCCTCAGCGGCGGCTTCTACCCCGTGTCCGCCTTCCTGAGCGGCAAGGAAGTCATGGACGTCTTCACCCCCGGCGACCACGGTTCGACCTTCGGGGGCAACCCCCTGGGCATGGCCGTGGCCCGCGAGGCCCTCAAGGTCCTCGTCGAGGAGAAACTGGTGGAGAACAGCGCCACGCTCGGTCCCTGGTTCATGGACAAGCTGGCCGCCATGAAGTTCAAGAGCATCAAGAAGGTGCGGGGGCGCGGCCTCTTCATCGGCCTCGTGCTGGATCGCCCGGCCCGCCCCTACTGCGAGGCGCTCATGGCCGAGGGCATGCTGTGCAAGGAAACCCACGAGAACGTCATCCGTTTCGCGCCGCCCCTGATCATCAACAAGAAGGAACTGAACTGGGCCTTCCGCCGCGTGGAGAAGGTCTTCAAGAAGCTGGACGGCTGAGAGCGTGCGGGCGGGACCGGAGCCATCCGGTCCCGCCGCCGCCCCGCCGGGAGTCTGCCATGTCCCTCGCCTTCTTCACTTCCGATCTCCACGGCCGTCCGGGTCGCTACGATGCCCTCTGCCGACTCATCGCCCTGGAGAAACCCGGCGCCGTCTTCCTGGGCGGCGACCTCATGCCCCACGGCATGGATCGTTCCTGGGATGTCGGCGGCACCGACGGCAATTTCGTCACGGAATTCCTCGCCGGGGAATTCGAGGACCTGCGGGGCGGGCTGGGCGCGGCCTACCCCAGGGTGTTCCTGGTCCTCGGCAACGATGACCCCCAGGCCTGGGAGGCCGACATCCTGGCCGGGCAGACGTCCGGCCTGTGGGAGTACGTGCACGGGCGCCGTGCCGCCTGGGACGGCTTCGACGTCTACGGCTACAACTGCGTCCCGCCGTCACCGTTTCTGCTCAAGGTCTGGGAGCGTTACGACGTCTCGCGCTTCGTGGATCCGGGTTGCCTATCACCGGAGGAGGGCCAGCGCACCGACGGCCTGACCCCGCGGGACATGCGCTGGACGACGATTCGCAAGGAACTGGCGGACCTCACCGCCGACGCCGACCTGGCCCGGACCCTGTTCCTCTTCCACACGCCGCCCTACGACTCGGCCCTGGACCGCGCGGCTCTCGACGGCAAGATGGTGGATCATGTGCCCCTGGATCCCCACGTGGGGAGCATCGCCGTCCGGGAGTTCATCGAGGACCGCCAACCGCTGGTGACCATGCACGGCCACGTCCACGAGTCGGCGCGCCTGACCGGGGCCTGGCGGGACCAATTGGGATCGACCCACGCGTTCGGCGGCGCCCACGACGGCCCCGAACTGGCCCTGGTCCGCTTCGACCCGGGGTGCCCGGAGGCCGCGACCCGGGAAATCGTGGTCGTTTGACCGGCGTTTGACCGGCGTCAGTCCGCCGTCAACTCCGTCGCCGCGTCGGTCACGGCGCCGATCTTCACGGCAAAGCTCGATCGCTTCACGATGTCCTCGTCGCTGACGAGATGGACGTCCAGGAGACCGTCGGTGCGGTAGCCCGTGCGCTGGTAGTTGAACTCCGACAGGCAACGACTCCACCCGTCCAGCCAATCCGTGAGTTCGGCGCGCCCCTTCATCCCCTCGTCCACATGCAGCAACA
>JAUUZX010000414.1 GCA_030592025.1 bacterium
CGCGAGTACGTGGTGACCAACGAGTTCGGCAAGATCGTCGAGAACAACGGCGGCAACGGCCTGAACGCCTACACCAGCAGCGACGTCACGGTCTACCACTACAACTTCCCGAGCAACCGGCTCGAGCTGTGGGCCTACCTCGAGGGCAGCCGCATGGCCGACCCGGTGCTGCGCGAGTTCTACACGGAGAAGGACGGCCCGGTCACCGAAGAGCGGCGCATGCGCACCGACAACAACCCCATCGGCCGCATGATCGAGCAGTTCCAGAACCTCATGTTCATGGCCAACGGCTACCACCACAGCACCATCGGCTACATGTCCGATATCCAGACCATCAGCCGCGCGGACTGCCAGGCCTACTACGACAAGCACTACGTCGGGTCGAACATGGTCGTCACCGTGGTGGGCGACGTGACCCTGGCCGACGTCAAGAAGTACGCGAAGAAGTACTTCAAGGACATCCCCAAGGGCGATCCCGAGGTCATCGAGACGACGGAGCCCAAGCAGTTGGGCGAGAAGCGCTTCATCATGCAGGACCCCAGCCAGCCCCTCTTCGTGGCCGGCTTCCACATCGGCAACGTGCGCGACCCGGACTGGCCGGTCTACGAGGTTATCGCCGACGTGCTGGGCCAGGGGCGCACGAGCCGCCTGTACAAGAAACTGGTCAAGGAGGACAAGATCGCCGTCCAGGCCATGACCTTCCCCGGTTTCCCGGGCCAGAAGTACGACACGGGCCTCCTCGTCTTCGCCCTGCCGGTCAAGGACAAGACGGGCTACGACATGGAAGAGGCCGTGCTGGGCGAGATCGACGCCATCGTCGCCGACGGCATCACGGCCGAGGAACTCGCCGCGGTCAAGCAGCGCACCCGCGCCAATTTCGTGCGCGGCCTGCGGGGCAATTCCGGCATGGCGAGCCAGCTGGCCTGGCACCAGACCTTCACCGGTGACTGGCGCAACCTCTTCGGCGGCGTCGCTGACATCGAGGCGGTCACCCTGGAGGACGTCAAGCGCGTCGCAGGCGAGGTCTTCGTGCGGACGAACCGCACCGTGGCCATCATCGAAACCACGGACGACGAGTCCTAGCAGCCCAGGCCGCCCCGCCGAAAGCTGCGGGGCCGTGAAAGGATCGACATGAAGACCATGGCACGTTGTGGGGGCATGCTGCTTGTGGCCTGCCTCCTCGTGACCGCGGGCGCGACGGCCACTCTGGCCAAGAAGCCCTGGGAAAAGATCAAGATCCCCGAGTTGAACGAGATCAGGATGCCGGCGTACGAGCGGGTGGAGCTCGCCAGCGGCATGATCGTCTACTTGGCCGAGGACCACGAGCTGCCCCTGGTCGAACTGAGCGCCACCATCGATGTGGGCAGCATCTACGAATCCGAAGACATGCTCGGCCTGGCCAGCATGACGGGCTCGGTCATGCGCTCCGGCGGCACGGTCTCCCGCAGCGGCGACGACATCGACGAGCTCGTCGAGTCCCGGGGCCTGGCCGTCGAGACCTGGATCGGTCAGACCAACGGCGGGGCCTACCTGTCGTCCATGTCCGACGATCTGGACCTGGGCCTCGAGTTGCTGGCGGACATCCTCATGAACCCCGCATTCCCCGAGGACAAGATCAAGCTGGCCAAGGAGCAGGAGAAGGCGGGCATCAGCCGGCGCAACGACGACCCCATGACCATCGCCCGGCGCGAGGCCATGAAGGCCGTCTACGGCGCCGATCACCCCCTGGCGCGGCATCCCGAGTACGACTCCATCGCCGCGGTCGGCCGTGACGACATGGTGGCCTTCCACGCGGACTGGTTCCACCCGGACCGCATGTACCTCGTGGTCATCGGCGACTTCGACAGCGGCGCCATGGTCGGCAAGATCGAGTCGGCCTTCGCGGGCTGGGCCAAGGCCACCCGTGAGTTGCCGGCGGACCCGGAGATCCACGACCTGCCGCGCACGGTGAACGTCGTGGACAAGGACGACCTCACCCAGACGACGGTGCTCCTGGGCCACAAGGGCATCCGCGCCGACAACGAGAACTACGCCGGCGTCATGGTCGCCAACCGCATCCTCGGCGGCGGCTTCGGTTCGCGCCTGTTCGACGAGGTGCGCAGCCGCCAGGGCCTGGCCTACTCCGTGGGTTCGAGCCCGGGCACGGGCTTCCGCTACCCCGGTCTGTTCATGGCCTTCACCATGACCAAGAGCGAGACGAGCGAGAAGGCCACCAACGCCGTCCTGGCCGAGATCCAGATGATGATCGAGGAAGAAGTGACGGATGAGGAACTGGCCCAGGCCAAGGACGGCATCCTCAACTCCGAGGTCTTCAGCTTCGACACCAAGCGGGAGATCCTGGACCGCATGGTGATGTACGAACGCTACGGCTACCCCATCGACTTCCTGCAGAAATACCAGGACCAGGTGAAGAACATCACGAAGGCCGAGGTGCTGACCGCGGCCCAGGCCGTGTGGAGCCCGGACCGCATGTCCATCCTTGCGGTGGGTGGCTACGCCGACTGGGACGGCGACTTCTCGGCGTACGGTCCGGTGAACATGGTGGACATCGAGATCCCCGAGCCGGCTCTCGACATCCCCGACGCTACCCCGGCCAGCCTCGAGCAGGGCAAGGCCGCCATGCTGAAGGCGCGGGAGGTCGCCGGCGGCGCCGGGTTCGCTGGCATGAAGAGCTACTTCCAGAAGGCGGTGCTTGCGGCGACGATCCAGGGCATGGACCTGGTCTTCACCACGGAGAAGAGCGTGATCTTCCCCGACAAGTCCCACACCCTGGTCAAGACGCCCTTCGGCAACCAGACCATGGTCCTGGCCGGCGACAAGGGCTGGGCGACGGGTCCCATGGGCGCCAACGATCTGGAAGGCGACGATCTGAAGAAGGCCCAGGAGGACATGAACTCGGACCTCGTGGCCGTCTTCCGCAGCCTCGACGATCTGACGTGCCAGGCCCTCGAACGGCGGACCATCGAGGGCAAGGACTGCCTGCCGGTCCACGTCACCGTGGGCGACGGGTACCAGATCATCTTC
>JAUUZX010000279.1 GCA_030592025.1 bacterium
CCGCCTGGCCACCGGCCTCGGGATCTCGACACCCAGGGCGCTCATCATCGCGCCTTTCCACTTCGCGGGGCAGGTCAAGGGGGTCCTCGAACTGGGGGTCGCCCGGTCCGTCCACGAGGACGACCTCGACTTCCTCAAGTTGAGCACCGAGAGCGTGGCCATGGCCCTGGACTCGGCGCGGTCGCGGTCGCGGGTCCACCGGTTGCTCGAGGAGACACGGCGGCAGGCGACCGCCCTGGCGGAGCAGCAGCAGAAACTCCAGGCGACCAACGCCGAACTGGAGCGGGCCGACCTCTGCAAGAACGAGTTCCTGGCGTACATGTCCCACGAACTGCGCACCCCCCTGAACAGCATGCTCATCATGTCCCAGGTGCTGGCGGAGAATCGTCCCGGTCATCTCTCCAGGGACGAGGTCGAGGCGGCGCTCACCATCAACCAGGCCGGCAACGAACTTCTGATGATCATCAACGACATCCTGGACATGTCGAAGGTCGAGGCGGGCATGCTCGAGTTGCATCCCGAGCCGACGGATGTGCGGAATGTCCTGCGCGGGCTGGAGGATCTTTTCCGGCCGGTCGCCCGGCGTCAGGGGCTGGAGTTGAAGGTGGTGCTGGGCGTGGACGTGCCGGCGACCATCGTCATGGACCAGTTGCGGGTCAGCCAGATCCTGAAGAACCTGCTCAACAACGCCTTCAAGTTCACGCCGTCCGGCTCCGTCTTCCTCGACGTGCGCCGGGCCGCGGTCGAGGAGGTGGCCGACCTGCCGGGGACGGCCGCGGACTGGGTGTCCATCAACGTCCGGGACACCGGCATCGGCATGGACGAGGCGACCGCGGCTCGCGTTTTCGGCGCGTTCCAGCAGGGGGACAGCTCCATGGATCGCCGCTACGGCGGTTCGGGCCTCGGCCTCGCCATCTCCGGGAGCCTGACGCGGTTGCTGGGCGGGCACCTCCGGGTGCGGAGCCGGCAGGGCAAGGGCAGCACCTTCACCCTGTTGTTGCCGTGCATGCCGCTGGTGAAGACGGTCACCGCGGTGGCGCCGGCATGCCGTGCCCAGGCCGCAGTCGTGCCGGGTGCACCACGGGAGGACGCCGCGAACGGAGAGACCGCGATGACCTCCGGCCCCGTCCTGCCCTACCGGCAGCTGCTGGCCGGTCGTCGGGTGCTGCTGGCCGGTACCGACATGCGGATGGTGTACGAACTTTCCCACTACCTCGACGCCATGGACGCGGACGTGGCCATCGTGCGGGCGGCGGCGGACTGCCGCTCCGCCCTGGCGCGTCGGGGGGAGTTCGATCTTTTGCTCATCGACGGGGACCTGCTGGCCGTCGACGGCGGGGTTTCGGGTGATGACGTCGAGGCGTCGGAGCTGCCGGCGCTGGTGGTGGGCGATCCGCCCGGGCCGGGTACCGTTGCGACCCCGTGGCTGGTGCTCGACAAGCCCGTCAAATTGGAACAACTCGCGCGGAGTTGCATGGATCTGGGATCCTGTGAACCGGTGGCGGCCACGGTCGCGCCCGCTGGAGAAGGGTTGGCGACATGAGTGTGGAGGCGACGGTGACGACTCTCGAAAAGCTCAGTATTCTCGTGGTGGATGACCGACCGGAGAACCTCGCGTCGATGCAGCAACTGCTGCGGCGGCCCGGTCTCGAGATCCTCACGGCGGCCAGCGGCAACGAGGCCTTATCCACGATGCTGGACCACGACCTGGCCCTGGTGCTCCTCGACGTGCAGATGCCCGGCATGGACGGGTTCGAGGTCGCGGAACTCATGCGCCGCAACGAGCGCACACGCCACGTGCCCATCATCTTCGTGACCGCCATCAACAAGGAGCGGCGGCAGGTCTTCACCGGCTACGAGGCCGGCGCCGTGGACTACCTGTTCAAGCCCGTGGACCCGTTCATCATCCGCTCCAAGGTGGGGGTCTTTCTGGAGATGAAGCAGTCGCAGCTGGCGCGGGAACGTCTCGTGCGCGAGCTGAACCAGGCCTACAACCGGCTGCAGAAACTGAGCGACCGCAAGACCGACTACCTCTCGGCCGCCTCCCACGAACTGCGCACGCCCCTGGCCGTGATCAAGGAGTACTGCAACCTCGTGCACGACGGGGTCGTGGGTGACATCAACGACGACCAGCGCCACTGCATGTCCGTGGCCCTGCGCAACTGCAACCGCCTGGCTCGCCTCGTCGACGACGTGCTCGACCTCGACGCCATCGAGTCCGGCGAGTTCGCCTGTTCGCGTCGGGAGGTCCGCCTCGACGTCCTGCTTGCCGCGTGCCACGAGGATTTCCGCGAATGCTGCGCCGCCCGTGGCCAGCGCCTGCACGTCGAGCACGAACAGGGGATGCCGACGGTGCTGGCCGACCCGGCCCTCACCACCCAGGTGCTGGTGAATCTCCTGGGCAACGCGCACAAGTTCACGCCGGCGGGCGGGGACATCACCCTGCGGGCTTTCGTGGAGAACGGCATGGCCAGGATCGAGGTCGTCGACACGGGGCCGGGCATCGCCCAGGAGGACCAACGCCGCGTCTTCGAGAAGTTCGCCCAGGCGGAGGCGCCGGGCTCGGCCGAACTCAAGAGCAGTGGCCTGGGTTTGGCCATCTGCCGCCGCATCGTGGGGCTCCTCGGGGGCGAACTGGCCGTGACCAGTGTGCCGGGGGAGGGCGCGACCTTCCATTTCACCCTGCCGCTGTACACGGCGGAGCGCCACCTGGTCACGTTCGTGGCCGACGGCACCCGAAGCGAGGATCGCAGCCACGACGTCTGGAGTCTCGTGCTCCTGCGACGGCCGCGGGATCGGCGCCATGACAAGCACCTGCTCACGGTGGTGGAGCGGGTCATGCGACGGGGCGTCGACCGCACGACGACCTTTGAGCTTGTGGACCGTCCCCACGTGGCCGTGCTCCTGGCCGCGAACCGGGACGGCGCCCTGTCGTTCCTGGCCCGTGTGGAGGAAGCGTGGGAGAAGGACGGCGACCTGCAGAGCGAGGTCGAGTACGCCGTGTTCGACCTGCCGGCCCCGGTCCGCAACGATTTCGCGCTGCCCGAAGACGGCACGCCGTTCCAGCCCCTGGGCCTGGAGTTCGCCATGAGCGGGGATCGGTGCGCCGACGAGGAGAACGCTGGTGGTTGACGGGCTGGACCGTCCTCTCGGAGGGCCGGGTGTCCCCGCTGGAGCACACCGCAGCGCCGATCCGTGCCCTTTCGAGCTTGCAACGCGAGCCACGTAAAATACATAACTACAATGTGTTATAAGATCAATGCGGGAATTGTCCGAATTCGGCATCTTCCCTGCAATGGAGTACTTGTCGTTCCCCCCGACAGGCTGCTGGGCCCCCGACCCCGACGCTTCCGGAGGACCGACAGGGACGCGCCAAGGAAAAGGGAGCAGCGCCGTCTCGACCGCCCGCAGGGCTCTTCATCATCGCGTTGGATGCCACTGCCCGGATGGCACATGACGGGAAATCGGAGAGCCCCCCCGGCGGCCGGGACGGACAGGAAATCGGAAGTTGAAGGCGGGGGCCCAGTCGGCCACAAAACAATCCTGGTCATTGACATGCCCGCTATGGGATCGTCTATTAGGATAGACGAGTCCAGATATCCGACCGGAATATCCGATGATGCGGACCCCATGGTCCGGTTTCACCTGCTGAAAGGTGGGGAACGTGTTCTCCCAGACGACCGAATACGCCATGCGCGCCGTGGTGGCTCTTGCCCTGGGCGGTGGCGGTCCCATGACCACCAAGCAGATCGCCAAGCTGATGCGGGTGCCGCCGAGCTACCTGGCGAAGGTGCTCCAGTCCCTCGTGCGGGGCGGGCTCGTCCAGTCGACCCGCGGCTTGCGGGGCGGGTTCGTGCTGGCGAAGGAGCCGGAGGACATTTCGTTGCTGTCCATCATGGACGTGGTGAGCCCCATCAAGCGCATCGAGTCCTGCCCCCTCGACCACGAGGGGCACGTCTCGGATCTGTGCCCGCTGCACCGCCGCCTGGATCACGC
>JAUUZX010000212.1 GCA_030592025.1 bacterium
AAGTCACTCTTTCGCGTGTTCGCCGCGAGCGCATGGCTCATATTGAGCTGGCGGTTCCGGTTTCGCATATCTGGTTCTTCAAGGCTACGCCAAGCCGCATGGGCCTGATTCTCGATATGACGATGCGGAACCTCGAACGCGTGCTCTACTATGATAATTATATCGTACTTTTCCTGGTATTCCTTCAGGCGGTTCTTGATGACGGCCTCGGTGTCATCGCTTCGGCCGGATGTCTTGGCGCGTTTCAGCAGGCGTGCGAACGATTCCTCCGGCGGTACTTCCAGGCTGAGCAGGCAGGTCAGGGACGTGTGCATCTTCAGCAGCAGGCCCTCCAGGATGTAGGCCTGCACGAAGGTGCGGGGGAATCCGTCGAAGAGGAAGCCGGCGGCATCGGGGTTGGTGGTGATCTTCTTCTCGATGATCTGGACGATGATCTCGTCGGAGACCAACCCGCCGGCCTCGATGATGGACTTGGCCGCGAGGCCCAACTCGGTGCCGTCGGCGATCTCCTGGCGCAGGATGTCGCCCGTGGCGATGTACACCAGGTCGTGTTTCTTCATCAGCAGTTCGGACTGGGTGCCTTTACCGGCGCCGGGCGCACCGAACAGGGCAATGTTCAGCATGGGGGTCGCCTCCTTGTGGCCCCCATTGTCGCACGGACGGGCGGCCCCGCAAACGGGCTATTCGACCGGCGCCGCCCCGCTCTTCGTCATCCCCAACAGGGCGCGGTAGGTTTCCCGGTGGGCGGAGATCCGCGGATCGTTCAGGGCTGCCACGTCACCGAACACGAAGTCGTCACCCATGAAGACCGACGGGTGGACGAAGTCGTCCCAGCCGAAGACGAAATGCATCCAGCGGCCGATGTTCTCGAGGAACTCCTCCTCGTCGTCCTCCTGGGAGATCCACAGGGGCAGATTGTGGTAGAAATCGGTCGCGAAGTAGAGGGCGCCGAGCCCGACCAATACTGCCGGATCCGTGCAGGAGGGGTCGTAGGCGCAGGCCAACCGGTCCTCGCTCCAGTGACTTGCCGCGTAGCTGCGCACCGCGCTCGCCTCGCCGAAGGAGATGGCCACGAAGGCGCCGTTGCTCGGGTCGACGACGACCGGTCCGCCATGGCTTGCCGCCCCGAAATCCTCGTGGATGGCCCAGACCGTGGCGCGACGGGAGACGGTGATCAACTCCACCGACCCATCCTCGGCGATGGCGTGGACTTCGCGCCCGAGAGCGAGGCACTCCTGGTCGATGCGGAAGCGGCCGTCTTCACCGGTCTCGGCGAAGCGGTCCAGGCCCTCGGCGGTCAGGTACTGGGCGTAGGTCTTCCTGTTCACGAGCACCTCGCTGGTCTCGGTCGCGCCGCTCACCTCCAGATTGACCACGTAGACACCCGAAACCTGCCGGATTCCCTCCGCGTCGTCGCCGTCCCACACCAATTCATGAAGCCCGGCCGACATAATACCGTCGGCCAGCGTCCGAATCATTTGGTGGTGACATCCCTCGGAGATCCAGATGCGCACCTGGGCGGCTGTCCGTAACGAGAATTTGAACACGAACGCTGCCTTGTCGCCCGCCGTGGCCTTCTCCGAGGTGTCGTAGGAGATCAGGATGGCGGCCCCGACCACAGGACGACCCTGATCGTCCACCACAAGGCCGGAGATCGTGCCGTCGGGATCCGGCGTGGTTGCGTCGTCGTCGCAGCCGCCGGCGGCCAGCAGGGTCAGGGTCAGGAGCAGAAGCATCAATGTAGCGATACGGTTCGGCATGTCGGTTCCTTCGGTTCGGGCTATCCGATTCGAACTCACACAGGGGCAATCCACGCGAGCCACTGGACGACGACAGGCGGCCGATGATCGGACCGCGACCGGCCCTCGGCCCAGGCAACCATCACCGGGTCCTTGGCGGCGGCCGTGCCCAGGTACCGGGGCTCCGGCGTGATCCCCACCCGGCCCAGGTCCAGGCGGTCGGCGTCCCAACAGGTCTGGACGGTCGGGTCGGCGTCGACCAGACCGTCCGTATGATGTTCGCAGGAGTATTGCAGGAGGGAAAACTGCGCGGAGGACAGCCCGAGGGAACCACGGTTGTGGAGAGTCCCGGCGAACTCCCCACCACGGCGCCCGTGACCGGGATCGATCTCCTCGTTGGCCCGTCGGCAGTCGTGGAACAGCGCAAACAGGTTAACGACCAGCAGGTCGGCGCCGGTGGACTCGGCGAGCTTGCGGCCGGTCTCCAGCACACGGCCCCAATGGCGCAGGCCGTGCACACCGTCCCACGGGAGGGTGTACCCCTCGATGATGGATCGCAGCAGTTCTTCCGTCATGAGACCGGTCCCCCGTCCGCGAAGGTCGGGGGGCATCCTACCACACCTCACCGGGAGCGTGCCGTTGGACGACCGGCGGCTACCAGCTCCGCCTGCGCCCTCCCCGGCCGGCGGTCTTGGGCTGGCTGGGCCGATTGGACTGACCCGGCCGACTGGACTGACCCGGCCGACCACGCCGCTGCTGGCCACCGGACGGGCCACGCCGCCCACGGCCCTGGGGCACGCGGCAGCTGTCGGGACCCTCGGCGACGTCGGCCTCGAAGCCTTCGACCTGCCGCCGCAGGATCGGCGCGCCGATCATGCGCTCGGTGGCGCGCAGCCAGCCGTAGTCGGCGCCGGTGACGAAGGTGCAGGCGATGCCCTCCTGCTCGGAACGGCCGGTGCGGCCGATGCGGTGGGTGTAGGCCTCCGGCGTGTTGGGCACGTCGTAGTTGATCACGTGGGAGACGTCGTGCACGTCGATGCCCCGGGCCGCGATGTCCGTCGCCACCAGGATGTCGTAGCGACGGGAGCGGAAGCCCGCCATGGCCCGGTCGCGCTGGGACTGGGACAGGTTGCCCTGGAGACCCACGGCCCGGTGACCCGCCTTGCAGAGCTGGTCCGCCAGGCGCCGGGCCCGGTGCTTGGTGCGGGTGAAGACGATGGCCGAGTCGCAGTCCTCCCCGGTGAGCACGTGCTCGAGGAGGTCGCGTTTGCGCCGCTCCGCAACCAGGACCAACGCGTGGTCGATGGTGGCGGCGGGCTGGGCGTCGGCCAGCTCGACCACGTGGGGATCGTGCAGCAGGTCGTCCGCCAACCGACGGATCTCCCGGGGCATGGTCGCCGAGAAGAGCAGGTTCTGCCGACGCTCCGGCAGCGCCCTGAGGATCTTGCGGATGTCCACCATGAAGCCCATGTCGAACATGTGGTCGGCCTCGTCGAGCACGAAGGTCTCGACCTCGTCGAGATGCAGCACGCCCTGCTGGAGCAGGTCGAGCACGCGGCCCGGGCAACCGACCACGATTTCCGGGTCCCGGCGCAAGGAGTTCACCTGACCACGCATGGAGACGCCGCCGTAGATGGTGACCAGCTTCAGGTCGGTGAACCTGGAGAGCAGGCGGATCTCTTCCGCGATCTGGGTGGCGAGCTCACGGGTGGGCGCCAGCACCAGGGCACGGGGGCCCCGGCGGCGCTCCTGGAGGAGACCATCCAGCAGGGGCAGCGCAAATGCGGCCGTCTTGCCGGTACCGGTCTGGGCCAGGCCCAGCACGTCACGGCCGTCGAGGCCCGCGGGGATGGTTTCGAACTGGATCGGGCGGGGGGTCTCGAAGCCGGCGGCGCTGATGCCGCGCATGAGGGCCTTGTGAAGCCTGAACCCGTCGAATCCGGTGGGTGCGATGGATGTTGAAGAAGACATGTATACCTTGGTTTCCGCCGTCGAGCGCACAGGTACAACCTGCACGGCACGGCCGTACGTTTCCGACCCACACAACAGTAAAGGGCAAGAGAAAGAGTTCGATGGAGGCGTGACCCGAAGATTAATGCGGGGTCCTGTTGTTCGCCAATACCGGGCTGGCGCCCGATCGATGGCACCAATCTAGTCGGTCAATGCGGATTGCGCCAGTCCGGGATGGGGATTATCTGCCGGACCCCCCGTGTGTTACAATCCCGCGCACCTAAAAAAAAGGACCCCATGCGCGACCCCTTGCTCTACCGCCTGTCCCGAATCGCCGTGAGGATCGGCCTGCGCGGCTACTTCCGCAGGGTCGAGGTTCACGGCCACTCCCATGTTCCGGCCACCGGCCCCGTGGTCTTCGCCGCCAACCATCCCCACTCGGTCACCGACGCCCTGATGCTCGGCTTCGGCGTGAACCGCATGCTCCACTTCATCGCCCACAGCGGCCTGTTCCGTCCCGCCTGGAAGGCCTGGTTTCTGCGCAACAGCGGGGTGATCCCGGTCTACCGGCCGACGGATCAGACCGGCGCCACCGAGAAGAACCAGGCCATGTTCGCGGCCTGCCACGAGGTCCTGGCCGACGGCGGGGCCATCGGCGTCTTTCCCGAGGGCACGAGTTCGGAGGAACGTCGGGTCCAGCAGTTGAAGACCGGCACGGCCCGCCTGGCCTTCGGAGCGGAGGCCGAGAACGGATGGCGGCTCGGTGTGGTCATCGTCCCGGTGGGCCTGAACTTCGAGAGCCGGCGGCGGTTCCGCAGCGGAGTCCTGGTCAAGTTCGGCCGACCGATCGTCGTCGGGGATCTGCGGCAGGCATTCGAGGCGGACCCCGAGGCCACCGTCAAGGAGGTGACCAACCAGCTGCAGGAGGC
>JAUUZX010000263.1 GCA_030592025.1 bacterium
CGAGGCGGGGCCGACGCGGTAGGTGGTATCGAGCCACGGGGTGCCGGTGGTGAGGCTGATCTCCTTGGTGACCTCGTCATGGAGCAGGCGGATGGCAGCGTTGGTGCCGTCGCTGGTGACGATCTCCATGCCGTAGCCCAGGTGCTGGTAGTTGGGGCTGACGTCGCTGAAGGCGCCCACGTGGTTGACGTCGTTGAAGTCCGCGTCGGTGTCGGCCCAGTAGGCGTTGTCCACGCCGATGGCCGTGTCGTTGACGACGCCGTTCTTCGTGAAGAGCCAGGTGCAGCGGCCGCCGTTGCCCTCGAAGACGGCAAACAGGCGGTCGTTGTGCAGCACGCACTCGTCGTAGCCGTCGTTGTCCAGGTCGGCGAAGTAGGCGGCGGTGGCGGTGGCGTACTCGCCGTTGGCCCAGTGGGCGGCCTCGGCGTAGACCATGGCGTTCTTGATGTGGGCCGAGTACTTGTGCTGCCAGCCGCTGATCTGGCCGCCTAGGCCGTCGTGCCAGGCGGTCTCGTGGAGGTTGGTCATGAGGACGTACCAACCGGCCTGGCTGATGTTGTTGTCCGGCGAGGCGACGAGGGCGGCGTAGGCGTCGTTCCAGAGGGTGCCGTAGTTCTTGCAGTTGCCGCCGGTGCCCGCGCAGACGCCGCCGTCGCCGCCGTTGGCGTAGGGCACGTAGCCGGCCCAGTCCGTGTACCAGGCGTTGTCGTTGCCGCCGTAGCCCGCGCTGCCGCCGATCTCGTCGTAGGTGCCCGGGGCGGGGGTGAACGTGCCGCCGTTGAAGTTGGCGTGGGACAGGGCGTCGGCCAGCTTCCAGGTGCTGAGCCAGGCGCTTTCGGAGGCGCATTTGCCGATGAACCAGTCGTAGGTCTCCTTGGCGTTGGGCGTGTCGAAGGCCCAGTTGCCCATCTCGCCCACGGCTTCCCAGTCCTCGGCCATGACGACGATGCGGAACTCGCCCAGGCCGCTGCTCGCCAGTCCGGTGAGGATGTCCAGGGCCGCCTGCCCGTTGCCGCCGACGATGTTGCCGGTGAAGTTGCGGTCGCGGGGAATGAGCCGCAGGCCAGTGCTGGTCAGGGTGTGGATCTGGTGGTTGTCGTGGCCCGCCAGGTGGGGCGCGTCGTCGAGGATGACTCCGTGCACGCCGTGGGACTCCCAGTTGTCGCCGATCCAGTCGTTCACGCCGCTGGACGGGTATCCGCTCGTGTTCAGCCAGACGCGCTCGGGCACCCAGGCCACCGTCGGCGTGTAGCCGTAGCGGGTGATCACCATCTGGGTCTCGGTGTGGACGGACCAGTCGTTCATGTCGTCCTGGACGAAGGGCATCATCTGCTGGCCGTAGGCCGAGGTGAGCATGCCGGCCCAGCCCGCGGTGACGCCGCCGGCCAGCCAGGCGTTGAAGTCCTGGGGGTCGCCGTTCTTGGCGGCCCAGTCGGCCGAGGTCATGAGGGTGCCGCTCACGTGGAAGTTGCCGGGCACGGCGTTGGCTTCGTGGGCCTGGAGCGCCTCGTCGAGGCCGCTGCCGTCCAGGTCGTCGGACCGGCCGTGGAGGACGTCGGTGTAGCCCAGGCCCTGGTTGCCGTGGAGGACCAGCGCGCAGTTGGCCAGGTAGGCGGCGGGCGCGGCCGACGGCCAGGTCACGGTCATGGTCTCGCCGGGGGTGGTGGTGACGGTCAGTTCGAGGGGCGCGTCGACGGTGGCGCCGTCGACCAGGGCCGTGTCCAGGCGCAGCCACAAGCTGTCGTCCAGGCGGGCGGGCACCGGGGCGTTGGCCTTGTCGGGCCGGGGCGTGTAGCCGGCGGCGGCGCGCATGAGGGTGGTGGCGCCGAGCAGACGTCCGGCGCTCTCGATGCGCAGGGGCGAGCTCGCGGTGAAGGCCGGAGCGCCGCCCAGGGCCCGGGCGGTGGCGTCGTCGTCGTCCAGGGAGAGCAGGCCGATCCGAAGCCAGGGTGTGCCGTCGGTGTCGCGATGGAGGACGATCGACAGGAGATCGGCTGCCGGGGCGAGGTCGGTCGCCACGCCCACCCGGTCGACGCCGAGGACGGCGACGGGGTGGGGGTCGGCGGGCAGATCCGTGGCCGCGATTGCTCGGATGGCTGCGGTGCCAAGGAGAGTGGCGCACACGACGAGCAGGACGAGGAGTGGGCGAGCAGGGGACGCCATCGTCGGATTCTCCTAGAGTTGTCTTGCGGGGCACGAACGCGCAGGTACGACGCCGGAGAGGCGCGGCCTGGAGCGGTGCTGACAGACGGATCCCACCCCTCCATGGGTCTTTAGCGAGGTCCGAAGAGGAGCGATTGTATCATGATCCCGGTCACGGATACAAGTGTCCTGTGGGTTGATTAAAGAAATGTCAGGAAACGGCAAAAATATCACAAATAAGGGTGGGGTTTCTCTCAATTAGGCGAGGTGTCGAAGGCCATGTTAGTGGCATGAGAAGGGGCGCGGCCATCCCGGCCGCGCCCCATGATCTCCCGCGTGCTACCTAGGTGTCGTGTTCGTACCGATCGTCGAGGGCGGCGCCCCAGAGTTCGAAGTTGGCGCTGGTGCTCTCGATCAACACGCCGTTCTCGTAGAAAGACTCGTAGCGCTCGACGCCGTAGGTGCCGATCCCCGGCGTCAAGTAGTGCTGCTCCTCGCCTATCTGGAAGGGGCTGCCCTCGCCCTCCACCGTCAGGGTGTAGTCGATATCGAGCATGATGCAGTCGTCGAACAGGCGGCGGACCGAAGGTCTCTTGCTGTCGTCGAGATAGAGTCGACCCCGGCCCTCGTCGACCCACTCCGCCGTGTAGGTGAGGATGATCGTGGCGTCGCCGGACATGAACGTTGTCGCGCCCGACCAGGGGTCCTGCAGCGGCAGGGGCAGGAATTCGATGGGCGGGGTGTAGGTCGCGCCGCCGTCCTCCATGCCCATGCCCAGCAGGCGGATACCGTCGTCGTTCTTGGACATGGACCAGAGGTCGATGACGTCGTCGAAGCCGCCGCTGCCCCGCGCAGCCATCACGCGGTCGAAGTTCGCGCCGCTGATGTTCTCCATGGTCAGGCGGGCGTCCACCGTGTCCCCCTCGGGCGGGTAGTACCGGTAGTACAGCTTGAGGTCCTCCCGCACGGGGTAGATGTCGGCCGTGCCCTCGGTCGTGAAGGACAGGCTGTCCGGCTCGAGGTTGCCGTTGCCCACCATGTCGTAGATTTCCCGGTCGCCGAAGACCGTGTACAGGCGCACGCCCGCGGGCAGGGGGCGCTGCAGGTAGAGGGTGATCTCGTCGCCTTCCGCGTTCCACACGGGGGCGCGGGCGAGGAAGAGTTCGAGGATCGCCGACCTCTCCGACGGCTCGAAGCGGTCCGGGTCCACGGGCTCGGAGAAGGTCATCGTGATCTTCTCCAGGTCCGTCGGGACGACCGCGTCAACCGCCGGGTTGGTGGCCACGATCCAGGGCCCGGTTTCATCGAAGATGTCGCCCGACGTGAAGGTGGTCATGACGTCGAACCCGAGAGGGGGGCCGGCCTGGGTGAGCACGGCGCCGCCGAGGGTGATGGTGTAGGTCGTCAGGGCCGTCATGCCGTCCCTGAACTCGAACTCGACGGCGTTCGGACTACCGGCCCAATAGCCGACCCTGACCTCGGGGATGGCCTTGCCCGGCACATTCTCGGTGATGACGGTGTTGTTGCCGGCGCTCGGGATGTCCAGGGGCTCCGAGAACAGGAGCACGACCGAACCATTGAGAGTGAGCGCGTCCCGATCGCCGGAGAACATGGTGTCCAGCAGGGTGGGGCCGCTCACGGCGGTGTAGAACGTCCCGCCGAAGGACTGGGGCAGGGTGTTGCCGGCGGTGTCCTTCATGCCGGCGCCCACGGTGACGGTGACCGCCTCGCCCTCGGCCCAGGCGTCGGCGTGGAAGACGGTCAGCGCGGTGCCGTCGGTGTTCCATTCGAAGATGAGGGTGCCACCGCTGGACAGGGTCACCTCGATGGTGTCCCGGTCCATGGGCTCGGTGAATCTGACGCGGACGCTGGCGCTCAGGGCGACGTCCGTGTCGCGATGGTCGGGCAGGATCTCGATGACCAGGGGGGCCGTGTCGTCCACCGGGCCGCTGGGCTTGGCGGGGTCGTCGTCGCCGCCGCTGGCGGTGAGGCCGGCGGCGAGCAGGATCATTGCGAACGAGAGCAGGACGGTGCGCAGCAGCTTCGGCATGGGTTCCCTC
>JAUUZX010000286.1 GCA_030592025.1 bacterium
CGTACAGTGTCTAGACTCGTGGGATCCAATGCTAGCGATGAGCCGGCAAAGCACTATGATGAGCCATTCGGGTTCCGCCTCTCCATCCTTTTCAGGAAAGGGCGCCATTGAGCGGCCTCTATTTATTCTTTGATCCTGGTGGGCTGGGGAGCGACCGCCGGGCGGCGTTCCGGCGTCAACTGACGACGGCGACCCGCCTACCTACGGATCAGGAGGATCTCGTCACCGACGATGACACTTTCGTCGGCGCGGCGATCCATCATGGGCTCCTGCCCAGCGGTGGGGTTGCGCGGGCCGGGAGTGATTCCCTCGTGGCCACCGGGTCCAGTTGGACCGACGCCAAGGCCGCCGAATTGTCCTCCCCGACGGCCGTCCTGGCGGCGATGGCCGCACGCGGGGAGAGTGGCGGTGAGCCTTGCGGCGGTATCTTCGCCTTGGCCCACCATGATGCGCGTCGTCGTCGTGTGGTCGTGGAGTCGGACCGATTCGGCGCGCTGCCGGTCTATTACCGGGAGTTGGGTGCGGGCGCCTGGGCCGTGGCGACAGAACTGAAATTCCTGGCCGTGCCCGGCCAGGAGCGTGTCGATGACGAGGGCTTCGCCCAACTCATGGGCATGGGCCACTTGCCGGGCACCCGCACGCTGCTGGCGGGGGTGCGCCGCCTGCCCGCCCACCATCGCCTCATCCTCGACACCCGTGGATGTCGGGTCGAGCTCCTCCCGGAGCCGGGCACGCCGCGCAACCGCCGAGTGGATGCCGCCGCCCTCGAGGAATTCGACGCACTCGTGCAACGTTCCCTCGGTCGCTTCGCGTCAGCCACCGACCGGTGGACCGTCTCCCTCAGCGCCGGGCTGGATTCCCGCCTTGTGGCGGGTGCGGCGGCACGCCTGTCGCCGGAACTGCGGGGATTCGTCGTGGGTGAGCCCGGGGTGTCGGAGGTCCGGGTGACGCAGCGTCTGGCCGATCACCTGGACATCCCTCTCCACGTCCACACCATCGACGGTCGGCGGCTCCCGGACTGGTTCGCCGCCGCGGTCTGGCATACCGAAGGGCGGACCCTGCCCAATCACATGCACTACGTCGGCGCGAATCTCATGGGCGATCTCCCGGGGAAGGTCATCCTGCACGGTCTCATCGGCGAGGGGATCATAGGGGGGTACGGCGACGATCCCTCGCTGCTCGACGCGTCGCCGGAACACCTGCGCGAGGCGTGCCGGAACGAGGCCTACGAGATCCTCTTCTGGCCCGGCACCGTGGTCCAGCGCCTCTTCAACCCCGAACGCCGGGAGGCGATCCGGGGTGCCCGTGGGGCCTGGGCCGAGGAGATCATGGAGCAGATGGATTTCCGGGGCACCTACGGCGAGTTCGTCGAGATCAAGTTCCGCATGCGGGCGGTGAGCCTCACGGTGCCGAACCTGCTGAGCCAGATCCTCCCTTGGCAGGACGTGGCCTCGCCTTTCCTGGACAAGGACATCTTCGCCTTCGCCAACACATTCGACGCCCACGACCTGGTGGGTCGCGCTCTGCAGATCCGCTGGGCCGAGACCCACATGCCCCACCTGACGGAGATCCCGCGCCTGAAGGACGGCGTGCTCATCCCGGTGCGCGGGGGCATCCCCGACGCCTACGACAAGGGGGTGAGGCGGATCAATCGCCACGCCAAGTGGAAGTACTGGGCATGCCGGGCGTCGAAGGGGCGCATCAACCTTCCCCACCGGGGCTCGTTCCCGTTCTACGGCCAGTGGTTCCGCCGCTGGCCCCACGTGCGGCAGTACGTGGAGGACATCGTGCTGTCGGAGCAGTGCCTGGACCGGGGGTTGTGGCAGCGGGAGGGTCTGGTGGAGCTGGTGCGCAGCCTGCGCGAGGGGCGCAACACCTGGAGCGCGTTGGGGACGGTGCTGCTGGCCGAGGTTTTCCTGCGCCAGTTCGTCGACGGCACGGACCGGCCCGAGGATCCGGCGCACCCGAGGATCTAGTCCTCCTGGGGCTGGATGTACTCGCCGCTGCCCTTGTTGCTGATGACCTTGGCCGGGATCCCCGCCACGATGTCGTTCTCCCCGGTGCTGCGGGTGACCACCGCGTTGGCCGCGACGACCGTGCCGTCGGCCAGGTGGATGGGGCCGATGACCTTGGCCCCGGGCGCGATGTACACCCGGTTGCCCACCGTCGGCACGCCCCACTCGCCGTCCACCGCCGCGAGGCCCAGGGTCACCCCCTGGGAGAGATTGCAGTCCCACCCCATGACGACGTCGGAGTGGAGGATGATCTGGCCGAAGTGGCCGATGTAGAGGCCGGGGCCGATGCGGCAGTCGGGCGAGATGGAGATGCCCGTGTGGGACTCCACCCACTTCCACCACAGATGGTAGCCGAGCATGACGACGTGGCGCAGGCCGAAGGGCAGGCGGTGGTCGTTGAGCCAACGTCCGGCCCGGTAGCACGCGCAGGCCCACAGGCCCTGGTTGAAGAAGAACAGGCGCAGGGCGGAGCCCTTGCTGCCGTAGCGGCGCAGTCTTCCGATGTCGCTGTTGAAGTGGTCGAACATGGGGCCTCCTTCCCTCGGGCCAGATTGGGGTGCGGACCGGCGGCGGTCCAGTGAAAAGGTGCGGGCTAGGGCAGCCGCAGCAGATCCGCGTCGGCGGCGCCGGCGGTGATCTCGATGCCGCCGGCGTCACGGCGCCGGTGCAGGAGGTCGGTCAGGTTCCGGTGGCGGCTCAGGGCCACGACGCGGGCGGCGGTGGGGGCCACGCGGAACCCCGCGGCGCGCAGGTCGTCGGCGAGGTCATTGCCCGCCATGACCATGTGGATCTCGTCGGCTGTCGATTCATGGGCCACGGCCGCCAGCAGGGCCGAGCGATCGACGCCCTGGGCCTCGACGAGGCGCAGGAGACGCCCGTCGGTGCGGCCGATCACCTGCGCGTCCCCGGCGGACCATCGGTGGTAACCGCCGTACAGGTCGCCGCCGTAGCGCCACCGCGACCAGGCGCAGGGCGTGTCGTCGTCGGAACAATCGCCGGGGGCGGCGCCGGTCGCAGTGACGCCGCCCGCCGGTGCCGCCGTCGCCGAGTGGCTGCGTAGCCACAGGACGACGTCGCGGACCATTCGCCTTGGTGAACCGGGTCGGGGCAGGGCACGGCGGTACATGGCTTCCTGCACGCTCCCCAATTCCACCCCTCCGCAAGCCCGGTATAGGGCCGCCATGCCCGGGCTCTGCCCTGTCGACAGGCTGAGGTCGAAGCGTTCCAGGCGCATGTCCAGGAAGCGGCGTCCGATGCCGCGGCGCCGGTGGCTTGTGGCGACCATGAAGTCGATGCCGAATCCCGCGATCACCGTCCCCTCGCCCAGGGAGATGGGCTTGGGCAGATGTCCGCAGGCGCCGACGATCTCGCCGCCGTCTTCGCAGATGGTCACATGGAGGCCGAGGGGGTTGTCGAAGTAAAGCCAGCGGCAGCGACCGGGCACGCACTGGACGGCATCGGCGCCGTAGGTGCGGGCCAGGAAGGCCTCCAGGGCCGGCAGGTCGTCCGGTTCGGCCCAGCGGAATTGCAGGTCGGTGGCCACGGCAGCTCCTTTGGGGGTCAGGTCCGTCCGAGCACCAGGCGGGCGATGCTCTTCCACAGCCGCAGGTCATGGGCGCGGTAGCCCAGGCCGCGCCGGTAGTCGGCCCAGGCCTCGCCACGGCGACCGACCGAGGCCAGCCAGCGGCCGCGGGTCGTCAGGGAGTGGGCCCAGGCGCGGCGGGCCTCTGCCGGGGTGACAGCGTTCGGGTGGCGCTCCAGGAAGTTCTTCAACAGACGGAAGAAATTTTCCATGCGCTCGCCCGTGCGATGGGACATCTGGCCGCCCCAGATACGGTACGCCACCAGCGGCACGGGCAGGTGCAGGAACTCGTGGTCCACCGAGATGCGCAGCCACAGGTCGTAGTCGATGCCCATGCGCAGGCGCTCGTCGAA
>JAUUZX010000387.1 GCA_030592025.1 bacterium
GCCGCGCAGCGCGCCGGCAGGTCGCCGGACCATTCCTCCACCGGTAGGCCCCAGGCCCGGAACCCGTCGGCCAGATCGACCGCCGTGCGCGAGCGGGGCAGGGTGACCGGCGCGCCGACCACCACGTCGCACGCCGCCACCAGGGGGCCGAGTTCCGACGCCATCGGCTTGTCGTGCATGGCGCCGAACAGCACCAGGCGCCGGCCTCGGACGGGGCGGGCCGCAAAAGCACCGAGGGCAGCCGTCAGGGCCTGCTCGTTGTGGGCCGTGTCGAAGATCCAATCCGGTTGCCGCAGCACGCGCTGGTACCGACCCGGCAGAAAAAGATTCCCCAGGGCCGCCCCGGGATCGTCGGGCAACAACCGTTCGCCCCGGCTCATCTCCAACTCCGTGAGGGCCAGCAGCGCCAGGGCGACGTTGCGCCGCAGGACCGCCGTCCCCGGATCGGGCAACCCGGTGACCACGCGCCGGCGCAGGGTCAGGTCCCAGGCGCCGGGATCGTCACCCCAGTGGGCGAGTTCGTCCAGGTAATGCACCGCCGCCCCCGCCCGCACCGAAGCGTTGAAGACCTGACCGCGGAGGGCGTCGTCCACCCCGCAGAAGAGAGGCACGCCCCGCTTCAGGAGGCCCAGCTTCTCGTCCAGGATCTCCTGGCGGGTGGAGCCGAGGATCTGCTGGTGGTCCAACGCGATGGTCGTCAGCAGGAGCCCCGCGGCGGGCAAAGCGTTGGTGGCGTCGAGACGGCCGCCCAGCCCGGTCTCGCAGACGAGCACGTCGACCGCCGCGTCCCGGGCCACCTCGACGGCCAGGGCCGTGAGGGTCTCGAACCAGCTCGCTTCGAGCTTCTCCACCAGGGGACGGATGGCCCGAACCCGTTCCGCGAAATCCGCGGCGTCCACCGGCCGGTCGTCGACGCGGATCCGCTCGTGCACGTTGAGCAGGTGGGGGCTGGTGTAGGTGGCCACGCGCAGGCCCGCGGCCTGGAGCAGGTGGCCCAGGACACGGGTCGTGCTGCCCTTGCCGTTGGTCCCCGCCACGACCAGGGTCTTCAGGCCCTTCTCGGGGCGGCCCAGATGGTCGAGCAGACCCTCGATGCGCATGAGGCCGGGACGGATGCCCATGCGGTTGAGGGCAAAGAGCCAGCGGGTGGCGTCGTCGGTGGCGGCGAAGGGCGGCGGCAGGTCGGGGCCCACCCCCGGTTCACCGGGCAGGCGGCCGTTCTCCGCGGCGCGACGCGGGTGGCCCAGGGACATGGCCGATCAGCCCCGGGGCGGCCGGCGGACCGAGATGTCCCGGCCATCCACGAACCAGTGCAGCGACGTCTCGATGTTCTTCTTCAGATCCTTGCGCTCGGAAATGAAGTCGACCTGGCCATGCTCAAGCAGGAACTCCGACGACTGGAAACCGTCGGGCAGGTCGCCGCCGATGGTCTGCTTGATGACCCGCGGCCCCGCGAAGCAGATGAGCGCCCCGGGTTCCGCCACGTTGATGTCGCCGAGCATGGCGTAGCTGGCCGTGACCCCGCCGGTGGTCGGGTCCGTCAGCACGGAAACGAAGGGGATGCCCTCGCTGCGCAGGCGGGCCAGCACGGCACTGGTTTTGGCCATCTGCATGAGGGACAGCAGCGACTCCTGCATGCGCGCGCCGCCGCTGCGGCTGAGGATGAGGGCCGCCTCGCGGTGGCGCAGGGAGTCCAGCAGGCAACGGGCGATCTTCTCCCCCACCACCGACCCCATGCTGCCGCCCATGAACGAGAAATCCATGAAGGACGCCGAGACGGGGATGCGGCCGATGGTCCCGCGGCCGGTGATGACCGCGTCCTCCTTGCCCGTCTTCTGGCGGCTGCTCTTGATGCGATCCTTGTACCGCTTCGAGTCCTTGAAGTCGAGGGCGTCCCGACTCGTGATCCCCCGGTGGGTCTCCCGCCAGGTGCCCTCGTCGAAGAGCAGGTCGAGGTACTGCTCGATGGTGAAGGGCAGGTGGTGGCCACAGGCGCCGCAAACCCAGAGGTTCCGGTCCAGCTCGCGGTGGTACAGGATCTCGGTGCACCGGGGGCACTTGCGCCACAGGTTGTCCGGGATGTCCTTCTTCTGGCTGGTAAGGGCCCTGATGCCCTTGGCCGCCTGGTTCAACCAGGACACGGCGTCCTCCTCGTTGGAGCCGAAAGGGCGGCGCCCATGGCGGTCGCCGCACGCTGACCTGAATCTCCCGGGAAACTAGCCCGCCGAGGGGCACCGGGACAACCATTTCCTCACGGCGGGGCCTCCGGACGACCGTCGCGGACCCCGTTCAGCCCCCCGCCACCGCGTCCAGGACGGCGCCCACGGGAGCCGTCATGATCACGGCGTCCTCCCGGTTGTCCGAGTAGTAGCCCGGCCGGCGGCCCGTTTCCAGGAAACCCAGGCGCTCGTAGAATCGCTGCGCGCCGAGGTTGCCCGCGCGCACCTCGAGGGTGATCTCCTCCATGTCGGCCTTGGCCGCCTCGCCGGCCGCCACCCCCAGGAGCGCCATGCCCACGCCGCCCCGCCGCACTCCGGGATCCGTCGCTACGTTCAGGATGTGGAGCTGGTCCACCACCCGCCAGGCCATGAGGAAACCGACCAGATCGTCACCGATGAGCGCGACCAGGGGCAACCGCATGGCGTCGGCCATGAGCTCGGTGAAGAGGGCCTCCCGGGACCAGGGGTCGTCGAAACTCGCGTGCTCGATGCGCTCGACGGCCAGGATGTCGGCCGGGCGGGCCGGCCGTACGGTGGGATCGGGGCGGGACGCCGTCACGGGTCACCGCGCTCGCTGCGGTGGGCGGTGACATCGGTGCCGGGCCGGCGTGGCGTGAGGTCGACGCGACGCTTGACCTCCGCGTCGGACACCCGCAGGTAGGTGGGCAACAGGGCAAAAGGGTGGGTCCGCGGCAGGGTCTCGCCGTGACCCAGGGCCACCGCCAGGGCCGACGCCGTGGCCGGATGGGCCGAGGACCAGGGCCGCAGGGACGGCCCGACGGTCTCCCGCAACTCGGGCCGCAGGTCCGCTCCCTGCCCCAGCAGCAAGGGCGCGCCGTCACCGCCAAAAGCCGCTTCCAGGACCGGCGCACCGGCCCCCGTGAGGCGCGCCCACCAGACGTCCGGAGCCGCGGCCGCCACGGGTTCGACCTCGGTCACCCAGGGCCCCGCCCGGCGGTAGAGTCCCGCGAAGAC
>JAUUZX010000416.1 GCA_030592025.1 bacterium
GCGGGCTACGGACCTGGTACCCCAAAGGGTCGCGGCACTGGACGTGGACCACCGTGGCCCGGCCCAGGACCTCGGTCCACAGGCGCAGCACCGTGTACTCGGCGACACCCAGGCGGAGGCGTCGGTCTTCGGGTTGCCAGGAGATGAGGCTGTCCAGCTCCGGCGCGATCACGTCCAGCAAGAGACTCAACGGCAACCACAACTCGCCGTCGTGGTCGAGCACGGGCACCGGCAACAGGACCTGCCCCGACGGCGTGGTCACCAGCCGGCTGTCGGCCGTGACGCGGAACCCCGCTTCGCCCACCTTCAGGTCCATCTGCCGCAATTCGCTGCGCCAGAATCGGCCGGCGTTGAGAACCGACGCCACCGTCGCCGACCTCAGGTAAACCTCCCGGGAACCGGCCAGGAGTTCACGGCCCCGCAGCGCCCGGGTCTCCCCCGTCGCCACGAAGTGGGCGGTGATGGTGACCTCCGGCGCCGCCGGGTCAGCCTGGAAAAAAGGCAGAGGCGCCACGGGACCATCGGTCTGGCCAGGGGCGGCGACGGCGGTCAGCAGGCCCGCCAGGATAACCAGCCCACCCAGGGCGCCTGCAATTCGGGGATGCACCATCATCGGCGACCCAACTCCTTGGCCATGCGTCGTTCGACGTCCTTGCGCGCCTTGTCGTCGCGCTTGTCATGCAACCGCTTGCCGCGGCCGAGCCCCAGCTCCACCTTCACCCGTCCGTTCTTGAAGTAGAGGGACAGGGGAATGATGGCCAGCCCCTTCTCCTCGACCCGCGGGATCAGCTTGCGGATCTCGCGACGATTCAGCAGCAACCGGCGGGGCCGGAAGGGCTCGTGGTTCTCCCGATTCGCCTGCTCGTAGGGCCCGATGTGCATCTTGACGAGCCACACCTCGCCGTTCCGGATATCGCCGAAGGCGTCACCCAGATTGACACGCCCGGCACGCAGGGCCTTGACCTCGGTCCCGAGCAGAGAGAGGCCCGCCTCCCAGGTGTCCAGGATGTGGTACTCATGCCGCGCACGCCGGTTCTTGGCGATGTATTTGCGGCCGCTGTCGTCCTTCTTCTTGGCCATGTTGCTCCCGCTCCCGCCGCGGCCGCACGCCGCTCCGGGCAGACCGTGAATATACCGCCAGCGGACCACCGTGCAAACGCCGTATTTTCACGGGACGGCCATGACGCCGCCCCGCCCGCATCCTGTTCACGAAAATACCGCCGCCGGGTTGACACGTTCCAAACCAGCAACTAGATTGGTCGCCTTGCGCCCACCCCGGTGGCGCGCAGGACATGGTGTGGCCCAGGTGGCGGAATTGGTAGACGCGCTACGTTCAGGTCGTAGTGGGGCTAGTCCCCGTGGGAGTTCGAGTCTCCCCCTGGGCACCATGAACTCCAGATGATCAAAAGATCTCGATGACCTTCAGGCCCTCCCTCCGGAGGGCTTTTTGTTTCCCCGGCACGGATTCTGCACAGTCAGCCCGGAACCCGGCGGCCATCCCGTCCCGGTTTTGGGCAATGGAACTTGTATGCAGTTGCCTGAACGTCAGTTAGGTCAGACGGCACCGCCCCGGCGGCCCGTCACTGGAAGGTGGAATCCCCATGCGCTGGCTCGATATCAGCCTGCCTGAGCCCGGAAAGCTCCCCGCCCTGGACGCCATCCTGGCCGACATCCGTGCCCGCTACGATGCCTTGCCGGGGATCCAGGAGCGCGACGGCCTCGACGCCTCCTCGACCATCCACCTCATGGACGAGGTCGGCTGCGCCCTCTTCCAGGCCGTCCACAACCATGTGCCCGACGCCTTCGTCCCTGACCACGGACCCCGGGAGAGCGGCCCGTCCGGCGGCGACCTTCGAGCCCGCGGCGAGGCCCCGGCCATCGGCGACGCCGCCCATGACGACCTCACGGGCTTCCACCTGGTCGTGCCCGAACTCTGGCGCGACCTGCCCTGGAACTGGCTCCACAACTCCCTGCGCTTCGTCCTCGAGGACCACCCCATCTGCTGGTCCGGCCGCGGCTCGGGCCTGCGTGACGGCGATCGTGGCTGGATGGAACGCCTCGTGCGCTCCCGCTACCTGCTGGACACCGACGGGAACCCGTCCCTGCGCGCGACCCTGGCCCAGCTCCGGGCCGACGGCGTCCGCCAACCGGACCTCCTGTTCGTCGCCGGTCACTCCGAGGAAACGATACGGCGCCTCATGTTCCGTGAGGCCGAATTCATCGCCACCGCCCTCTCGGGCTCGCCCCTGGGGCAGGCCCTCGCCCGATTCGAGATGCCCCGGCAGGCCGTCACGCCAACCTCCCTCCGGGAACAGGCCTTCACCTACCAGGCCATCCACTACGCCGGCCCCACAAGCCAGCCCGCGGCCCTCGCCGATCTGGGCGACGACGCCTGGCTCGACCGTTTTCTGGAGGACGCCCTGGCCACCCCCGACGCCGAAGTCGCCGGAGCGGTGGGTCTCGAAGAGGTCCCCGTGGGCATCGACCAGGTCACGGCCGTGCTCGACATGGTCAGCGAACGGGCCGACCGCCTCCCCACCGAACGTACCGCACCCGCCTTCGGCGCCAGTATCCCGACCCCGGGCCGAGATCGCTCCTGGCTGCTGGACGACGGCCCGGTCGCTCCCGAGTCCCTCGGCCGGGGCGCGGGTCTGCCGCCCCTCATCTTCTCCAACAGCTACCGGGCCCTGCCGGAGCTGGGCGCCCGCTTCGACCGGGCCGGCGCCTCGACGATCGTCGGGCCGGTGGCCCCCCTGTTCAGCCGCCCGGCCCGCCGCTTCGCCGGGCACTTCTACGAGGCCCTGGGCGCGGGCTGGTGCGCCGGCGCCGCCGTGTGGCGCGCCTCGAACACCTTGCGGCAGGAATTGGGAGAGGACCACCCGGGCTGGTTGAGCTACGGGCTCCAGGGCTACGGCTCGCTCGCCCTGCAGTACTTGTAGGTTGTGCCTCTGAGAATGTGTCCGGCCCATCCCTTGCGGTGGGCCGGACATGCGTCACCCCCAACACAAC
>JAUUZX010000176.1 GCA_030592025.1 bacterium
ATATAAGATATTTTTCAATAATATTAATTTTAGCATGATGGAATCTGGTGGCAGTTTTAATATTATTTATAACATGAAATATTTATCAAGTTCATTTATTGCAGAAATAGATTCAATATTTATTATAAATGTAATTTTATTGATTTTGGTTACGGCATATTTATATATTGAGTTAGTTTATACAGGTGCCAGGGATAGCCTGGTATCGTCTCCCAATGTTATAAGTATTTATGCCGCTGTTCATCTTCTCGTGGACGAGCGTGTTCTTCACGACGGCGGGCCAGCGTCTGGGCGTGACCAACGTCAACCTGCTGCGGTTGCCCGGCGCCACGTTGTGCCTCGGCCTCACCCACTACGCCCTGACGGGCAACCTCTGGCCCGAGGGGCTGGCCTTCGGCGACCAGGCCTGGATCGGCGTGAGCGGTATCATCGGCCTGGCCATCGGCGATTCGGCCCTGTTCCGCGCCTTCACCCTCGTGGGACCGCGGCGCAGCATGACCCTCATGGCCCTGGCGCCGGTCTTCACCGTGGCCACGGCCTGGGTGATCCTGGGCGAGCATCTGCTCCCCAAGGCCTTCCTGGGCATCGTCATGATCATCGGCGGCGTGCTGCTGGCCACCTTGGGCAAGGACGAGGGCGGCGGGCGTTTCCGTGCGCTCCCCCGTGAAGTCCTGCGCAAGGGATTCCTGCTGGCCCTGGTGGCGTCGGTGGGTCAGGGACTGGGCAGCACCTTCGCCAAGACCGGCATGGCCGGGACCGGTGAGGGCATCGACGCCTTGGGCGCCACCTTCGTCCGTCTGGTCTGGGCGACGGTCGCCTACTGGCTCGTCGTGGCGCCCCGTCTCGACTTCCGTCAGGTCGGGCGCGACCTGCGGGACCGCCGCGGCACCCTGGCCCTGGTCGTGGCCATCCTCATGGGCCCGTACCTCTCGGTGTGGATCTCCCTCATCGCCATCAAGCACACGGACACGGGGATCGCCCAGGTGCTGCTGGGCATGGTGCCGATCTTCGTCATCCTGCCCGCCTGGATCGTCTACCGCGACCGGCCCAGCCGCCTCAGCCTGGTGGGCATCGCGGCGGCCATCGCCGGCGGCGGCGTGCTCTTCCTGCGTTGACGGACGGCCAAGGCGTCACCTAGCGAAAAGTCATCCCACCCATCTTGAATGAGCTCGTGACCCGGAGCACCGGCACCGGCTGCTCCAGGTCCTGGCGCTGCAAGCCCGCCTCGGCATCCGGGACACCCTCGACGATGACATCGTCCGGCAACCGTACGTCCATGCCGCCCATGGATGACGAGAGACGCACGTCGGCGTCGTTCAGCCACTGCCCGCCCAGATCGATGTCGGCGCCGCCCATGCGGGTCCGTATGTCGATCATCTGCGGGCTGGCGTTGCCCAGGTTGCGCGCGTTGAAGCCGCCCATCTTGCCGTGGATCACGAGGTGCTCCATGGGCGCCTGCAGCGGCGTGCTGACGTCGAAATCAAAGCCGCCCCGGTCGTACTTGATGTCCGTCGAGGTGATCCACAGCCCGCCGACCTCCGCGGCAAACCCGCCCTCACGCACCGCGATCTCCAGCGCGATGGGCAGATCCGGCGGGATGGCGACCTCGATGCGGGCCGACTCGCCACCCAGGAGCTGACGGAAGAGAGCCTCCATCCCCGGCATGGTGCGGCGGAAACGGAGTTCGTACACCCAGCTCGAATCCGGCGCAACGACGTAGGAGTCGACGAGTTCGTGAACCTCGGCGTCGTAGTGGGCGCGCAGGGAGAGCCCGGCGCCGGGCGCCGCGGGCTTGATCTCGAGTTCGCACTGGCCAATATCCAGGACCAGACGGCCGGGACCGGTCGGGCCCTGCGCCGGCCGGCCCGTCGTGGCCTCGACGTTGGGCGTGTAGGTGCGATCGGTGGTCTCGCGGTCGCGCAGCCCCGACCAGGCCATGAGGATCGTGATCCCCAGCACCACGATGAGCAGCCCCACGATCCCGAGGCATCCGAAGAGGGTCGTCTTCCAGCAACCGGGTTTCCTGCTCATGGCGGCTCCTTGGGTCGGGGTATCGGTCGGCGAAGAGGAGACTACACCGGGGCGGTTCGCTTGACCAGCCGGTGTCGGTTTCAGCACCAGGTGGGCCAAGCGGTCCGGCGGGGATTCTTGTTGCTACGCGCAACCCTGAGCCAATGTTTTCAGTAAAAGGGTCATGCGCCTCCCAGGAACCGACCCTTGCGAGTTCGAGTCGTCATGCCCGACCAGACCATCGGCCGCTACCGCATCCTCGGCCCCATCGCCATCGGCGGCATGGGCACCGTCTACCGCGCCGAGGACCCGGATCTCGAACGGGCGGTGGCCCTCAAGGTTCTGCCGGACCAACTGGCCGGCGACCCCGAAAGACTGTCCCGCTTCCAGCGCGAGGCGCGGGCCCTGGCCGCCGTGACCCACCCCAACATCGTGGCGATCTACACGGTGGAGGAAGACGATGGCGTGCACTTCCTGACGATGGAGCTCGTCGAGGGCCACACCTTGGCGGAGGTGATCGCCGACGGCGGCACCGACATCGAGACCTTCTTCGACGTCGCCGTTGGTCTGGCTAGCGCCCTCGAGGCGGCCCACGCCCAGGGCATCACCCACCGAGACCTGAAGCCCGAGAACGTGATGGTGACGGAAGAGGGGCGCGTCAAGGTGCTGGACTTCGGCCTGGCCAAGGTCGCCCGCGTCCAGCAGGTCGCCGGATCGGGATCCTCCGTCACCGAGACCATGGCCACCGACTCCCGGGTCATCGGCACACCTCACTACATGTCCCCCGAGCAGGCCCGGGGCGAGCCCGTCGACACGCGGTCGGACATCTTCTCCATGGGCGCGTTGCTGTACCACCTGGCCACGGGCCACCGTCCGTTCCGCGGCACGACGTCGGCGGAATCCCTGGCCTCCGTGCTGCGTGACCACCCGACAGCCGCGGCCAGTCTCTGCCCCGACTGCCCTGCCGTGGTGAGCCGCCTGCTCGACCGCTGTCTGGCCAAGCGGCCCGAGGTCCGGGTGGCCTCGGCCGTCCAACTGCGTCGGGAGTTGGAGGAGGCCCGGGGCATGGTCCTGGCCGCGGGCGAACGAGCCCATTCCGTGGCTGTTCTGCCCTTCGCCGACCTGAGTGAGGGCCAGGACCAGAAGTACTTCTGCGCCGGCATCGCCGAGGAGATCATCAACTCCCTGACCAAACTCGACGGCCTGAAGGTCGTCTCCCGGATGTCGTCGTTCCAGTACCGGGACCTGGGTGGCGACAGCCGGGACATCGGCCGCAAGCTCGGCGTGCATTCCCTGCTTGAGGGCAGCGTCCAGAAGTCGGGTCCGCGGCTGCGCATCATGGCGCAGTTGATCAGCGTCGATGACGGTTGCCATATCTGGTCCCAGCGTTTCGACCGGGAAATCGAGGACATCTTCCAGGTACAGGACGAGATCGCCCAGAGCGTGGCCCGCGCGCTGCAGTTGGCCATCGCGACGGTAACCTATGAACCTCTCGTCGACGCCAGGACCCACAACGCCGCAGCCTACGATTTCTACCTCCGCGGGCGTGATTTCTTCCGTCGCTGGGGGAAGCGCAACACGAAGATCGCCCAGCGCATGTTCGAGCAGGCTATCGAACGGGATCCCGAATTCGCGTCGGCCCACGCCGGCCTGGCCGACACCTACTCCTACCTGTACATGTACATCAACAGCAGCGACGAGAACCTGGCGACGGCCGACCGCTGCAGTGAGCGCGCCCTGGAACTCGCCCCCGCCCTGGCCGAGGCCCACGCCTCCCGGGGACTCGCCCTGTCCCTGCGCAAGCAGCACGCCGCCGCCGCCAAGGCCTTCGGGACGGCCCGCGAACTGGATCCCAACCTTTTCGAGGCCCACTACTTCGCCGCCCGCAACCTCGTTGTGCAGGGCTCCTACGAGGAGGCCATCGCGGCCTACCTGCAGGCCGCCGAGGTGAGCCCCGCGGACTACCAGATCCCCATCCTCCGGGCCCAGATCCACCATGCCCTGGGGCAGTCCGACCTGGAGGAGGCCGCCAACCATGACGGCATGGCCCTGGCCGAAAAGGCGATCCTGCTCAACCCCGAGGACGCGCGGGCCTGCTACATGGGAGCCGGCGCCATGATCCGTCTGGGGCAGCATGAGCGCGGGCTCATGTGGGCACGACGGGCGCAGGCCCTGGACCCCGACGACCCCGCCATCCTCTACAACGTCGCCTGTTCCTTCGCCCTTCTGGGCAGGACCGACGAGGCTGTCGACTGCCTCGAACGCACCGTCATGCTGGGCGCCGCGTACCTGGACTGGATGATGAACGACTCGGACCTCGACCCGCTGCGGGACGACCCCCGCTTCGCGGCCATGGTCGGCAGCCTCGACTAGATTCCCCCTGGCCCCCGGCCTCGGCTTTGCTACAATCGCCCACCATCTCCAGCAACAAGGATCACGGGAAGGACACCTATGCCCAGCCTCGAGGAACTCCACGCCATCATCATCCGGGGCACGGCCGACGCGTCGGCCATCCTCGACCTCACCCGCCGCGACCACCTCCTCGCCGCCCAGGCGCTGGCCGAGGAACTGCTCGGTATCGATGCCTCCCCCCGGGAACTGCACAAACTCGAGAGCCAGTTGGTCGCCGACCCAGGCACCAAGCTCCTGGGCCACCTCGCGACGAAGCTGGCCCTGTCACGGGCCCTGGTGGCGACGTTGGATGGTCCGCTCCACCTGTCGGTGGTCTTCGCGGTCTACAAGGAGCACCAGCGGATCCTGCCTGCGAGTGCGGTCACCGGTGGCGAGGATTTCCTCGTGCGGAAGGTCGAGCAACTGGATTGGCTCGCCGGCGGGCGCCCTGATTTCAAGTGGGACCTGACCGTGGTCGACGACGGCTGCCCCGAGGACAGCGGCCTCATCGCCGAGGGCATCGCCGCGGATCACGGCTGGCAAAACCGGGTGCGGGTGCTGCGTCTGGCCGACGCCATCACCGACGGCCTGGAGATCGTCGCCCCCTTGACCGACACTAGCCAGAGCATGAAGGGCGGCGCCATCGCGCTGGGCCTGTGGTCCGCGGCGCAGGTTGAGCGTCGGAACCACGTGATC
>JAUUZX010000112.1 GCA_030592025.1 bacterium
AATCCCGCACGAGAACCGGCAAGTGCATGACGACCTCGTCCGCCGGCAGCAGCGCCCGCCCCCGCAGCACGGGATCGTCCCGCAGGGTCGGCTCATCCGCCCGCAGCAGGCCGTGGACGAGCTTGCGGATGAGCTTCCGCCGCGCAGGTTCGACGTCCATGAACGGGTTCAGCACCGGGTGGCTGAACATGCCCCGGGGCAGACCCGCGTCCTCGAGCAGACCCGCGTCCTCGAGCACCGACATGTCGACGACCAGGTCACCGATGCGCGTGCCGATGCGCCGCCCCGAGCGGGGGCCCGGAGCGAACACTCCGTAGGGCAGGTTCTGAATGGGGAAGTGGCTGTTCGCGGGCACGTCCACGAAGGAGCGCACCGAGGGGTCGACGGTCGGATCCATGGCGCAGGCCATCCTTTCGGTCGGGGCTCAGAGGAGCCCGAGTTGGGTGAGATCATCCCGGGGTTCGGCGAAGGAACAGCTGCCGAATCCGCCCAGCCAGCGCCGGCGGACGTCGCCCAGCGCGTCGGCGTCCAGGCTGTGCCCGCGCCAGGCGAAGCCCTCGTCGGTGAAGACGAAGGCCCCAGGGTCCGTCTCGGCCACGCAGGCGGCGATGTCCGCCGGGGCGAGATCGGCGCCCCAGGCCAGGGCCGCGGCGCCGAAGACATTCAGGAATCCGTGCATCATGACATGCGGGTCATGGGCCTGGAACCGCACTGGATGGTGCAGCCCGGCCGTGGCCTTCAGGGGCACGCCCAGATCCCGGGCTGTGGCGATGAAGGTCGCCATCCTTTCCACCGGTGGGAAGGCCCCGGCCACCAGGCCGCCGCACCGGATCTTGGCCCCGACACGGGGGAATGCGCCGCCGGTCTCCGCGAAGGCGGCGATGGCGGCCAACACCGCGGCATCATCCCCGTCGGCGGGGGCCTCCAGGTACAGATGGCGCCCGCCGAGATCCGCCTCGGCCAGCGCCTCGCCCAGGCGCGCGACGAAGGCCCAGGCTCCGTCCGCCGCGGCCGCCACCGGCAGCGGGGACTCGAGCACCTCCACGGGGGTGGCGCCGTCCGCCGCCCCTTCGAAGTTCGCCACGGCCGCACCCTGGTCCGGCACGGCGGCCAGAGCCGCCGCCGGGCCGTCGCCCGCCCCCACGAGGACGGTGCAGGCCCAGGTCTCGCCGGCAGGCCGGACGTCCGCCATGACCCCGACCAACATCCTCAGACGTGCCGCCGGGGCGATAAAGCGGCCGAGCATCCACGAGGCGGCCTCCGCCCGATGGGCGGCGTAGGTCGCCACGGCGATCCGTGGTTCGAGGGTCGCCGGCGGGAACAGGCCCGCGTAGTCGACGAGGCCGGTCATGAGGGCCCGCAACGCGTCACTCACACCGGATCCTCCCCCAGCCAGGAACGACCGTAGTCGGCATCATCGCAGGGCAACGCCGGACGCGCCACCACGAGGGGCGCGAAGGTGTCGATCATGACGGCGAGCTCGTCCGTTTCCCGTTGGCCGATGGAGGCCTCGATGCGGCCGGGTTGGGGGCCGTGGGGCAGGCCGTCGGGATGAAGGGTGATCGACCCGAACTCGACGCCCGTGCGGCTCATGAACTCGTCCTTGCCGTAGTAGATGACCTCGTCGGTCATGACGTTCGAGTGGTTGTAGGGGGCCGGCACCGCCTCCGGATGGAAGTCGTAGAGGCGCGGCACGAAGGAGCACAGCACGAAGGCGTCGGTCTCGAAGGTCTGGTGCACCGGCGGCGGCTGGTGCAGGCGGCCCACGATGGGCTCGAAGTCGTGGATGCTCAGGGCCCAGGGGTAGTAGCAGCCGTCCCAACCCACGGTGTCGAACGGGTGGTGGTCCATGACGACCCGGTGGCAGGTGTCCCCGGTGCGGGTGATGATCTCGCAGGGACCGGTCGCGTCGTGCATGACCAGTTCCCCGGGCGCGCGGATATCCCGTTCGCAGAAGGGGCTGTGCTCCAAGAGTTGGCCATGGGGACTGCGGTAGCGCCCCGGGGTGCGCACGTAACTGCTGCTCTCGATGACCAGGTGGATCTGCGAAGCTCCCGCGTCGGGCACGAGGCGGTGGATGATCCCCCGCGGGATGACCAGGTAGTCCCCCTGGCGGTAGGGCAGGCTGCCGAACTGGGACTCCAGGACGCCGCTCCCCACGGACACGTAGACGATCTCATCGGCCCGGGCGTTGCGGTAGAGGAAGTCGTCGGCCTGCCGCGGTCGGGACAGGGAGACGGCCACGTCGTCGTTGAACATCAGCAACGCCCGGTCCCGCACGGCGCTGCCGCCGCCGAGCTCCAGGCGGTGGGTGCGCAGGTGGCGCATGCGCAGCGTCGGGTCCGGATCGGCCTCGCGGGGCGTGGTCCAGGCCACCTCCACCCTGGTCACCGACGTGGGGCGACGCCGGGTGTAGAGCAGCGACTGCAGCCCCCCGAAGCCCAGGTTGCCCATGAGGTGCTCGTAGTGGATGCCGCCGCCCTCCTTGGGGAAGACCACGTGGCGCTTGGCCGGCACATCGCCCAGCCGGTGGTAGAAAGGCATGATCGGTCCTTTGGCTCGAGGTGACGCCCGTTGCCGGTGCACCCCTACAGGTTACCGCGCTTGGCCTGCTCCTGCTCGATGGTCATGAAGAGGGCCCTGAAATTGCCCTTGCCGAAGCTCTCGCTGCCGGCACGCTGGATGATCTCGATGAAGAACGTGGGGCGGTCCTGCAGGGGGCGCGTGAAGAGCTGCAGCAGGTAGCCCTCTTCGTCGGCGTCCACGAGGATGCCCAGCTCCTTCACCCGGTCCGGGTCCTCGGCGATCTCCCCCACGGTCTCCCAGACGGTGTCGTAGTAGCCGTCGGGGAAGGCCAGGAACTCGACCCCGTTGGCCCGCAGCGCCTCGATGGTGGCCAGGATGTCATCGGTCTTCAGGGCCAGGTGCTGCACGCCGGGGGTGAGGTTGGCGTCGATGTACTCCTGGATCTGGCTCTTGCGACGCCCGTCGGCCGGTTCGTTGATGGGGAACTTGATCTGCCGGTCGTCCGTGGCCACCACCGTGCTGCGCAGGGCGGTGAACTCGGTGGAGATGTCCTTGTCGTCGTAGGAAACGAAGCGGCCCATGCCGAGGACCTCGTCGTACCACTTGACCCAGTTGTCCATCTGGCGGTCCTCGACGTTGCCGACGATGTGGTCGATGCACTGCAGCCCGACGCCGCGGCCCTTGATCTCATTCACTTCGTAACCCGGCAGGAAGCCCCGGTAGCCGTCGCGCTGGATGAAGGTGTGGATGACCTCGCCGTAGGTCTGGATCTTGGCCACCTGGACCGCGCCCAGCTCGTCGCGGAGTTCGTGGGGAGGTCGATCCGACACGGCGCCCTTGGCCACGGTCGCGTCGTGGACGGCGGCCGCGTCCGCCACTTCGAAGGCGATGTCCCGGACCCCGTCCCCGTGCAGCGTGAGCCAGATGTTCAGGGCGTCGTCGTGGTAGAGGGGGGTGGTGAAGACCAGCCAGATGTCCCCCTGGCGCAGCACGTAGGATGCGCGCTTGGGGTACCCGGTCTCGGGGCCCCGGTAGGCCACTTGATCAAACCCGAAGGCGGTGCGGTAGAAGTAGGCCGCCTGCTTGGCGTTGCCCACGACGAACTCGACGTGGTGGATGCGCTCGAGGACTTTGGTCATGTCAGCGATCTCCTCTCATGAAAAGCTGTATTCGAGACAGGATTAGTGGCGTTTCAACCGAATGTCAACCGCCGGGACAACGCTCCGCGCCCCGTCCCCCCTCGCGGCTGTCCCCGGCGACGGATCCGTTGTAACCTGGACCTTGAAAACACGTAGGATGCGAGGCAGGACGCACCCCGGCCGAGGACAGGCACCATCGTCAATTTCATGCACCGCACCCTGGCCCTCAGGCCGGGCGAAACCGGCCCGGTCATCCTGTCCGGCCTGCTGTTCTATCTCCTGATGTCCGGCTACTACATCCTGCGGCCCATCCGCGACGAGTTGGGCATCGACGGCGGCGAGGAACTGCTCCACACCCTTTTTCTGGTGACCCTCGGCGTAACGGCGATGGCGGCGCCGGCGGTCGGCTGGCTCGTGCGGCGCTTCCGGCGTGCGGTGTTCCTGCCCTTGGCCCTGCGCTTCTTCGGCGCAAACCTCGTGCTCTTCTTCCTGGCCCTGAAACTGGCCGACGGCGCCGTACTCATGGTGGCGGGGCGCGTCTTCTTCGTATGGCTGAGCGTGTTCAACCTGGCCGTGCTGTCGTTGTTCTGGTCCTTCATGGCCGATGGCTTCGGCTACGAGCGCAGCCGCCGCCTGTTCGGCATGATCGCGGTGGCCGGCACCATCGGGGCCATTTCCGGCGCGGGGCTGACGACGACCCTCGTCGACCTGGTGGGGCGGCCCAATCTGCTGCTCATCGCCATCGCGTTCATCGAGGCGGCGGCCCGCTGCGTCGGCCCCCTGTCCCGCCGCTTCGAGGCCACCGTGCCGGCCGACGCGCCCACTCCGAGCGAGATGGACCTCGAGGACTCGGGCATCCTGGCCGGCATCACCCGCACCGTCCGCTCCCCGTACCTGCTGGCCATCGCCGGCTACATCCTGCTCTACACCCTGATGGTGACCTTCCTCTACTTCGAGCAGGCCCGCATCGTGGCCGAGAACGTCGCCGGGCGCGACGCGCGCACGGCCTTCCTGGGCTCCATCGACCTCTGGGCCAACGTGCTGACCCTGGCCGCCCAACTGCTCCTGACGGGCCGCCTCATGGCGCGACTGGGCAGCGGTCCCCTGCTGGTGCTGCTGCCGGTGGTGTTCGGGGCGGGGTTCGCGATCCTGGGCTGGCGTTCGTCGACGACGGTGCTCGTGGTGTTCCAGGCCGTGCGGAGGGCCGCCAACTACGCCCTGGCCAAGCCCGCCCGGGAAACCCTCTTCACGGTGATCCCCCGGGAGGACCGCTACAAGGCCAAGAACTTCATCGACACCTTCGTGTACCGGGGCGGGGACGCACTGGGTTCCCTCGTGATCGCGGCGGTGGCGTCGGTCACCTGGATCGCCCTGCCCCTGGTGGGGGCCTGGGCCGTGCTTTCCCTGCACCTCGGCCGTCGGCAGAAAAAACTCGCCGACCGCCTGGACGGCACCTAGTCCGCCTCGACCGCTCGCCGCCTCACGGGCATGGTCATGCAACGGCAACCGCCGCCCCCCCGGGCCAGCTCCGACCCGTCGATGGTCACGACGCAACGTCCGGTCGCCTCGAGATCCACCTCACCGTCGATGACCTGCTGCGCCGGCACCACGGCGAAGCCCGCCCGGTCCAACTCGGCGATGGTGTTGTCGTTGCGGCCGTAGCCGATGATCTGCCCCGGCGCCAGGGCGAAGAAGTTGGCCCCGCTGTGCCTCTGCTCGCGCTCCTGCAGCCAGCGATCCCCCCGCCCACCGCAGAAAAGGGGCTCCAGGTCATGACCGAGCTTCCGCAGCCCGCTCAGGAGCGTGTCCTCTTCGGTGATGCTCACCCGGGCGTCGGCGTCGATGTGGATGTGGACCGTGTCGAAGTGGTGGGTCTGCATCACCAGGGGTTCGTAGATCATGCAGCAGTCCCGGTCCAGCAGGGTGAAGACCATGTCCAGATGGATGAAGGACTCGGGCGTGCGGGGCAGTTGCTGCACGAGGATGTGCTGGTCCCGACCCAGGCGCTTGAAGCGCTCGATGAGGAAATCGACGGCCTGGCAGGTGGTGCGGGCGCCGATACCCACGGCCAGGATGCTCTCCGCCACCACCAGCACGTCGCCGCCCTCGAGGGTGACCTCGGGGCCGGCGCCGCCGAGGCGCACGGGGTTGACCGTGTCCGTCCCCACCAGGGGATGGAAATCGAAGATCGCCTCCATGATCCGGCTCTCACGGCTCCGCACGAGGTTGGCCATGCGCGCGATGAGGACCTTGCGGCCCACGGTGACGGCAGCGTCACGGGTGAAGAAGAAGTTGTGCAGGGGGGGCAGGGCGTAGCGGTCGCGACTGAGGAACCGCGACAGGTTGTCCTTGCGCATGGGCACGCCCTCGATGAGCAGCCCCGCC
>JAUUZX010000391.1 GCA_030592025.1 bacterium
CGGGCTGGGACATGCGGGCAATGCCCCCCATCTTCCTGATATCCGAGGGGATGCGTTCGAGGGCCATCACGGCCACGGCGCCGGCCTCCTCGGCGATCTTCGCCTGTTCGGCGTTGGTGACGTCCATGATGACGCCGCCCTTGAGCATCTCGGCTAGGCCGACCTTGTGCCGGTACAGTTCCCTCGCCGCCTGGTCGTTCCAGATGTTGTCCATGACCCTGCCTCCTTCACCACTCCACCCGTGGGTTGTGGCGCACATAACGCCCGCGCGCCGGTCCGCGGGAAGAGCCTCGCGGCCAACCGGACGCCGTCAATTTCGTTGTCGAAAAGATAGTCGTTGACCCCGGAGAGCGAAAGCTCCCGGCACGGGTCAGCGGGAAGCCGCGGTCCGCACCGCCTCGACCAGGTCCCGGGTGCGCACCGGTTTGTGGAGGAACCCCGCCCGGCCGGGGAAGGCCTCGCCCTCCAGGTCCTCATCGGCGGCGAACCCGGTGGCGATGACGATCTGCGCGCCGGGATCGATCTCCCGTATCCGCCGGAAGCACTCGGGGCCGCCCATGCCCGGCATGGACACGTCCAGGACCACCACGTCGATGTCATGGCGGTAGGCATCGAACAAGGCCACCCCGCTCGCGCCGTCCGCCGCCTCGTGAACCGTGTGGCCCAGCTGACGCAGAACCTCGCCCGTGACGTTGCGCACGACATCCTCGTCGTCGATCACCAGGACGGTGACCCTCCCCTCCCGTGCCGTCTTCGCCTCCCGGACCTGCACCGTCCCCGGCACCGTCGCACCATCCACGAGGGGCAACAGGAGGCGGAAGGTCGTGCCCTCCCCCTCGATCGTCTCGACAACGATGTGGCCCCCGTGTTCCCGCGCCGTGCCGTAGACCGCGGCCAGGCCGAGCCCCGTCCCGTCGCCGGCCTGCTTGGTCGTGAAGTAGGGCTCGAAGAGATGCTCCACGAGATCCGGGGCAATGCCCAGGCCCGTGTCCGCCACCGCCACCTCCAGGTAGGGGCCGGGGGCGAGTTCATACCCCCGCGCTTCCGCCGCCGCAACCTCGCGCACCGCTGTCGCGATGTCGAGTTCACCGCCGTCGGGCATGGCGTCCCGGGCGTTGACGGCCAGGTTGAGGATGGCGCTCTGGATCTGGGCCGGGTCACCCTCGACGAAGGCCCCGGGGGCATCGAGGCGTACCGTCACCGAAATGGCCCGGGGCAGGGTGCGCGCCAGCAGATCCCGCACCGCAAGGATCTCCGCATGGAGATCGAAGACCTCGATGGTGCTCTGGCCTCGCCGTGAATAGGCCAGGAGCTTCGCCGTGAGCTCGCCGGCCCGTTCGGCCGCCCGGGCGATGGCCACCGCGAACTCACGGGATTCCGTGCCCGGTTCGAGTTGGGATTCGAGCAGCTCCGCGTAACCCAGGATGCCCGCGAGCATGTTGTTGAAATCATGGGCGATGCCCCCCGCGAGCTGCCCCACCGCGTCCATGCGGCGGGCGTGCCGCAGCTGGTCCTCGATCCGGTGCCGCTCCGTCACATCGCGGAAGACGAGCACCACGCCCACGATCAATCCGGACGCGTTGCGGATCGGGGCGCCGCTGTCGGCGATCTGCCGACGGGTGCCGTCCCGGGCGATGAGATCCGTGTGGTTCGCCAGACCCACGATCTTGCCGCTCTCCAGCACCTTCTCGACGGGATTCTCGCAGAGCTCGCCCGTTTCCCCGTGGACAATGTGGAAGACCTCCGGCAACGGTCGTCCCCGGGCCTCCGCCCGGGACCAGCCCGTCAGCTCCTCGGCCACCCGGTTGAGCCGCGTGACACGTCCGCCGTCGTCCGTGGCAATGACCGCGTCGCCGATGGACTCGAGGGTGATCCGCAGATCCTCCTCCTGGCGACGGAGCGCCTGTTCCGCCCGCATCCGCAGGAGTTCGGCCGCCGCCCGGTCCGAGAAGACCTCCAGCAGGGGCAGGATCCGCTTGGTCGTCCCGGGGTCCAGGGGTTGGCGCCGGAGCAGGACCACCAGGCCCAGGATCTGCTTGTCCGCCGAGCAGAGCGGGATCCCGACGTAGCCCTCGGCCCCGAAGTCCCGCAGGAGCCGGCTCCGGGGGAAACGATCCCTCACGTCCCGGGTATGGATGCACGCCTCGCACCCCGCCACCCCGGCGCAAGGGGTGCCCTCGAGATCGTAGGTCAGGTTGGGCGCGAGTTGACCGTCGTCCCATACCGCCAGGGTCGTCACCTGCGCCCTGTCCCCGGGCAGGACCTCCCCCACCATGACGGTGTCCACGTCGACGGACTCACCCAGGTGGCGCGTGAAGGCGGTGAAGAATTCGGAGCCGGTGGTGGCTTCGGTGACCTTCAGGAAGGACTGGACCAGGGCCTCGGAGGCCTTGCGGTCCGACACGTCGGTGTGGGTCCCGACCATGCGGGAGGGAGCCCCGGCGTCATCCCGTTCCACGATGCGGCCAATGGCGCCGATCCACATCCAGTCGCCGTCGGCCTTGCGAAAACGGAACTCGGTCGTGAAATCCGGCAATTCCCCGGAAAGGTGGCCGCGCAGACGGACCTCGACGGCATCGATGTCGTCGGGGTGGACCCGCGCTCGCCATTCGACGTAGTTGGGATCGAAGGCGCCCGGCTCGTAGCCGGCCATCTCGTAGTAGCGGTCGTCGTAGACGGTCTCGTCGGTATCGATACGCCAGTCCCAGACGCCGATGTTGGCCGCCTGGAGGGCGACCACCGCCCGTTCGAAGAGGCGTTCATGGTTCTGTTCCACGGCCGCTCCCCTCGTCCGTCATGAACCCTGCGGCCCCACCGATCTTTTAGTGCCGATGGGTCGCTCGGAGCATATCACATCCCTTCGGGGAAGGAAGCGGTGTTCATGCGACATGGCCCCCGGGATACGGGATTCGCCGCCGTGATATTGAAAACTAACTTTGGGAATCCCCCGGTGAACGTGCTAGACATGGCGTGAGCACGGCTCCCCCCACGAGCCCCACGCTCCAGGGGAACCTCGAAACGGATGTCGAGGGGCGGTCGATGGCCGCCCGAGGGAGGAATGATTCCATGAAGACTCTACGCTGGCTCTTGCCCACGCTCTGCCTCGCCCTCCTGCTGGGTTGGCTCGGCGCGTGTTCCGACGACGACAACCCCACCTCGCCCGCCGGGGACACGACGGCGCC
>JAUUZX010000150.1 GCA_030592025.1 bacterium
CAGCGCGATGAGCCAGGCGACGGCGAGCAGGACGCCCCCCGTCAGAACGGGGGTGCTGCTCCAACCGTGCCAGCCGGCGGCGGGCAGCGGCAGCCACTGTGGGTGGATCGTCTCGATGTCCAGGAGCAGGCCGGGGCTCATCCAGCCGGAGCCGAGTTCGAAGGCCCAACCCCCGGTCACCAGGAAGAGGCCGGCGGCCACGAGGCTGAAACGGAACCAGGCGGCGAAGGTGTGACCGCTGGCGAGGTGCCCCGCGCCGGGCACGATGCGACCGTAGCGCACGATGCGCGCCGAGTGGGCCAGGCCCTCGTCGCGGCTGCGGTTCTTCAGGAGGGTGGCGAGGATCATGTCGCTGCGGGCGCGGTCCGCGGTCTCGCCACAGGCGGCGCACATCCAGGCCCCGTCGCGGACCTTGCAGCAGGAACGGCAGAGGGGGACGCCACAGTTCTCGCACTGGCGCGGATCCTGTTGGCGGCGGGAAAAAGTCAGCAGCAGCAGGGCCACCAGCAGGGGCATGGCGACCAGGGCCAGGGGCGGAACCGGCGGCACGCCGATGACATGACGCCAGGACGAGATGGTGACCAGGGGCGGGTAGAGGTGGGCCTCGGCGCGCAGGCTGGTCGTCATCTGGTGGGCCGTCAGCCCGGGGTACACCACGGGCGCGTAGCCCTGGGACCGGATCGCGTCGCCGAAAGCCGGCGCGATGAAGCCCAGGCTCCGGGCCCGCTCCAGGGCGGACGAGGCCTCGGGCACGAAGAGTTTCTTGAAGTAGACCTGGGCGAGGTTGTAGGGGATCTCGCCGCGGTCCGGATGCAGCTTGGCCGCCGCCAGGTAACGGTCGACGGCGTCGTCCAGGTGCCCGAGGAAGTACGTGTTGTTGGCGGTGCCCACGAGGGCGGTGAAGCTCTCAGGATCATGGGCCAGCGCGGCGGAGAAGAGGTCGTTGCTCGCCAGGTAGCGGCCCCGCCGGGCCTCCTGGATGGCCAGGACCGTTTGCAGACGGGAAAGGCGATCGGCGTCCACGGCTTCGGCGATGCGTGCCCGCAGGGGTGCGGTGAACTCGGTGGCCGGCGGCATGAGCGCCGCCTGGTCCAGTAGCACGGTCTCGCTCTCGGGGTCCAGCGCGGGTGCCGCCAGGCGCAGGGCGGGCCACGCCGGGAAGACAAGCACGACGGCCGCCAGCCAGGTGGCCGCCAACAGGCCGCGCATCCGCCCCCGGGCGGTGATGAGCAGGGGCAGCGACATGGCGGCCAGGAACCCGAACCAACCGGGTTTGAGCAGCAGCAGGATGACCGGGATGAGCAGGGGCAGGCCCGAGCGGACGAGGTGCCGTCGGTCATTGAACAGGCGCGCGGCCAGGTCGTGGGAGAGGTACCGCCAGCTGGCGATCCACACGCCCGCCACGAGGACCGTCCAGAAGAAGCCGACCAGCAGCAGGGCGGCCTGGTGGACCGCGGTGAGGAGACGGGCCCGACTCAGGGGCGAGGCGAGGATCGCCCGCACGCTGCGTGGGAGGCTCTGGACGAGCCCCGCCGTGTCGAACCGTTTCACCGTATGGACCGTTTGCCACCAACTGTAGTCGGCGCGGCCGGGGGCGGCGTCGAGGGCCGCCTGCAGATTCTTGTACGCTGCATCGGTGTTCCCGGCGGCGGCGGCACGGCGGGCCATGTGGAAGCTCCAGGCGCCGGCCAGCGGGTCGTCCAGACGGGGGGGGCGATTCGGCGTGACCGTGCGGGGGACGGAGGTGGCGGTGGGGTCCGGCAGCAGCTTGCGGCTGAAGCCCAGGTCGGCCTCGGACATGCCCAGGACCGACGGGCCCATATCGGCCGAGGCCTCGCGCAGGGTATCGAGGGGCGCCGTGTCGGCGACGCCCGGGAGCGGGATCGTGGCTGCGCACAGCACGACGACCAGGGCCAAGGCGTGGGCCCGGGGCGAATGTTGCTGGTGGTTCCCGTTCAAACCGGCCATTCCCGTATTGAATCTTTCGTCGGGTCGTACGATGATGCCGCCAAACCGTCCCCGTCGGCGCCCATGGTGCCGTGACGGTCGCGTCCACTTTGCTGGCGTCTACTTTGCTGATATAGGTATCGGGCGGATTTCGAGGGTATTTACCTGATTTTTCGTGCCGGACCGCCGCGACTGGGAGCCCATGGCCATCACCAACTCGGCATTCACGCGACGGGCCCTGCTCGGGGTCGCCGGATTGTGCGGCCTGGCGGGGATCGTCCTGGAGCATGGCATGGACGCCGGGGACAGTTTCGCGGGGGGGGGCAGGGTCCTCAGCCTCGCTGCGGTGGTGCTCTTTCTGCTCGAGTTCGTCCTGGCCGCCCGGGCCGCAACCCGGCGGGTGGCTTTCCTGCGCGAGCGCTGGCCCCACGTGGTGCTCGTCGTGCTCCTGCTGGTGGAGGCCCTGATTGTTCTGGCGGGGAAGGGCCCCGCACGGGCGGTTTTCCTGGGCGAACGGTTCAGCGCCGTCGACCTGACCCGCGCCTACCTCATCATTGCCCAGGTCTACATCCTCGGCCGCATCGGGGTGGAGTTGCCCCATCTGCACCGACGTTTCGCGAGCACGCGGGTGCGCCCGGCGGTCTCCTTCATTGTGGTCTTCGCGGCGCTCGTGCTCCTCGGCACGGCCCTGCTGATGCTGCCCCGGGCGACTCCCCGGGGCCAACCCCTCGCCCTCCTCGATGCGCTCTTCACGTCCACGAGCGCCGTCTGCGTCACGGGCCTCGTCGTGCGGGACACGGGGGCCGGTTTCACGGTATTCGGCCAGGCCGTCATCCTTGCGCTGATCCAGCTGGGGGGGCTGGGCATCATGTCCCTGACGGCGGCCCTGAGCCTCCTGCTGGGCCGGGGCATCGGCGTGCGCGAGAGCAGTTTCCTGCGGGAGGTGTTCAACGTGCCCATGGTGAACGCCGTCGGGCGGACCATCCGCTTCATCATCATCATGACCCTGGTCCTCGAGGCGGCGGGGACGGTGCTCATCCACCGTGGCCTGGCCGGGGTGGTGCCCGGGGACGGGGCCCGTCTTTTCACGGCGGTGTTCCACGCGGTGAGCGCTTTCTGCAACGCGGGGTTCAGCACCCTGGACGGTTCCCTCGTCGGTGTGGCGGACAACCCGCTGGTGACCGGCACCGCCGCCGTCCTTTTCGTGGTGGGCGGGTTGGGCTTCGGTGTGGTGGCAAACCTGGGGGCGTGGCTCCAGGGCAGGTTGTTGCGCACACCGGCTGGTCGTCGCGCGCGCCTGGGGCTGCAGGAGAAGGTGGTCGTGGCGGTGTCCCTCGGCCTGCTGATCGTCGGCGCCGGGGGCATCCTGGCCCTTGAGAGCGGTGGTGCCCTGGCCCCGCTGCCCGTCATCGACCGGCTGGGCCAGGCCCTGTTCCAGTCGGCGACCTGCCGCACGGCCGGGTTCAACAGCATCGACCTGAACAGTCTTGCCCCCGCGACGCATTTTCTCATGATCATGCTCATGTTCGTGGGGGGGGCACCGGGATCGACGGCGGGGGGTATCAAGGTCACGACCCTGGCCGTGGCCTGGGCCAACATGCGGGCCACGGCGGCGGGAAGGCGCCAGGTGCGCCTGGGCGGGCGTGAACTCGAGCAGGTCGCGGTGCAGCGGGCCATGCTCGTGCTCTCGTCCGGTGTGGTCGCCGTGGCGATCGGTGTGTTCGTCCTGCTGCTGACCGAGGGCCGTGACCTGCTGACGACCGTCTTCGAGGTGGTCTCGGCCATGGCCACCGTGGGGCTGACCCTCGGCCTGACGCCCCTGCTCTCGCCGGCGGGAAGGGTCGTGGTCATCCTGCTCATGTTCATCGGGCGTCTGGGGCCGTTGACCCTGGCCGCCAGCCTCAGTGGCGCGGCACGCGATACGCGGGTGCGCCTGCCGCGGGGGCGGATCCTCATCGGTTGACGCGGTTCGTCCGCGGGAAGGAGTCCGAGATGCTCAAGGTGGCCGTGTTCGGCCTGGGACGGTTCGGCAGCACGGTGGCGGCGGATCTCTACCGCCGCGGCGCCGAGGTGTTCGCCGTGGATCGTGACCCGGAACTCGTCGAGCGCGTGGCCGACGAGGTCTCCGTGGCGGTGGGGTTTGACGCCAGGGACATGACGAATCTCCAGGCCTATGACGTGGGGGGCATGGACGTGGCGGTCGTCGCCATCGGGGACGACTTCGAGTCCTCGGTGCTCATCGCCCTCAACTGCAAGGAACTCGGCGTGCCCACCGTGTACGCCAAGGCGTTGAACTCGACCCAGGAAGCGGTGCTCCGCCGGGTGGGAGCCGACCACGTGGTCAAGCCCGAAGAGGACATGGGGCGCCGCCTGGCCGAGCACCTCCTGGACGCCTCGGTGGTCGATTTCGTCGAGCTGCCCAAGGGGTTCAGCCTGCGCCGCGTGGCCGTGCCCGAAGCATGGGCGGGCCAGACCCTATCGCAGCTCAACCTGATGGCGGACCGGCGTCTGAGTCTGGTGCAGATCGTGCGCGAGGGGCCCGAGGAAGGGGAGAAGGTGAAGATCGTCCTGCCCCACGGGACGACCCGGCTCGAGGCCGGTGATCTCATGGACGTCATCGGTCCCGACGGCGAACTCGACAGCCTGGCCTGACCCGCCGACGGGAATATTTGAAAAAGATCTTGTCCGGCGTCGGGGCCGACGACTACTCTCCCGTCGGGACAAAGTCACGAGTGCCTGAAGGCGGCATGCAGGTGCCGCCGTGCCGATACCGAGACCATGGGCCGTTATGCCTGTGTCACCAAAAGGAGTGGATCATGTTGGATCGCACGTTCGTCAAGACGGCTCGAGTGGTTGCCATGCTGACCCTGGTGGTCGCGCTGGTGGCCCTGGGGGGCTGCTCCTGCAAGGAATACGAAGAGCAGATCATGCAGCTGGACGCCCAGATCGCTGAGCTCCAGACGCAGATCGCCGACGAAGAGGCCGTCGTGGCCGAGCGGGATCAGATCGTCGAGGATCTGCGCAATAATTTGCAGGACTGCAAGGCCGACAACGCCACCCTGGTCGAGGCGTCCGAGGAAGTCATCATGATCACGATCCCCGACCAGCTGAGCTTCGCCTCCAGCCAGGTGATCGTGCTGGACACGATGGTGCCGACCCTCGAGGCCGTGGCGCGCACGGTGCGCGACCACCCGGACTGGTCCATCTTCGTCGAGGGTTACACCGACGACCGGGGGATCAGCGAGGAGTGGCAGGAGAACTACCCCTCCAACTGGGAGCTGGGCGCGTTCCGTTCCGCGGCGGTCGTCCGCTACATGACGGGCAACCTGGACATCCCGTCCGAGCGCTTCGCCGTCGTGAGTTACGGACCGTACCGCCCCGTGGGCGACAACGACACGGAGGAGGGCCGCGCGCAGAACCGCATGGTCCGCCTGGTGATGCACAAGGTCGAGAACTAGTCTCCGCTGGGTAGCGCAAGATGAGGCAGCCGGCCCTCCACGGGGCTGGCTGTTCTCGTTCCGGGCTCAACCGGCGATGGCCGCCAGGGCCGCCAGC
>JAUUZX010000074.1 GCA_030592025.1 bacterium
GAGCGGGCCCGGCGATCCGCTGGGTGGACCACTTCGGCAACGGGATCAGCGACCTGGTGGAGGGCACGCCCGCCGCCGACCGCCTGGCGGCCGGTGCGCCGCTGGTCGTCGGTGGCCGGACCATCGCCGGACCCTTCGTCACCTACGGAGCCGCGCCGCCGGATGCCGCGTTCTGGTACTGGGGCAGTGGGGGCACAGTGGAGATCGCCATCCCCATGGGGGACGCGGCCGGAGCCCTCGGTCTGCATCCAGGGCTGGTCCTGGACGTGGGCACACCGTAGATTGACAGAGGATCGGCCATTACCCACCCAACGGGAGTCCCCATGCGCACGACCGTCCGTATCCGCCTCGCCACGGCCCTCGCGACGATCCTGATCGTCGCCGGCTGTTCCAGCGACAAGATCGTCTTCATCTACCCCGACGAGGCGGTCGATTTCCGCCTGCGCAATCTGGGCACGCCGGCCCTTCATCTGGGCAAGGTGACGGACATGCGACCGCTGGAGCAGCGGGAAGGCCAGGGGAAGTTCTTCCACATCGTCTTCCCCAAGGACACGTCGTGGGAGGTGCCGGCCACGCAGATCTACGCCGAGGCGCTGGCCCAGGATCTGGAGCAGACCCACCTCTTCGAACTGGTCCCCCTGCGAGGTCAGGCGGACTACGCCCTCACGGCGGACCTGCTGGCCATGGGCTGCGAACTGAACCGGTCGCCGGCGGCGTTCCTGTTGCCCGCAGCCCTGGGCGCCGGCGCGGGCATGGCTTTCGGGGACACCGGGTCGGACCGGATCAAGCTGGCGACCATGCTGGCGGCCGTCGCGGTGGTGGCCGTGCCGGTCCCCACCGCGACCCGCGCCGAGGCCGAGGTTCGCCTCACCCTGGAGAACGCCCACGGCGACATCGTGTGGCAGCGGGCCTGCCTGGGCGAGTTCGAGGGCCGCAAGTTCATGACCGCGACGTCACGCCAGGATCAGGAACTCGTGGACGAGTACCTAACCAAGGCCGTGAAGCGGGCCAACGCCTGTTTGCTGGGGCAGCTGCGCCAGTTCCTGCTCGACGAAGCGACGCCCGGGTCCTAGCCCGGGCGCCGTTTTTCCACCTGCATGCCCGTCGTTCCCTAGAGCAGTTCCGCCGCCAGGCTGGCCAGTTCGCTGCGCTCGCTCTTGGCCAGGGTGATGTGCCCGTGAATGGGCTGGTCCTGGAAGCGCTCCACCACGTAGGTCAGGCCGTTGGACGACGCGTCCAGGTAGGGGTTGTCGATCTGGTAGGCGTCGCCGGTGAGGACGACCTTCGCGTCCTCGCCCGCGCGGCTGACGACGGTCTTCACCTCGTGGGGCGTCAGGTTCTGGGCCTCGTCGATGATGATGAAGAGCTTGGGCAGGCTGCGCCCGCGGATGTAGGTCACCGCCTCCACCTCCACCGTTCCCGTGTCGAACAGGTACTGCACCTTGTCCCCGGTATGCTCGAGCTTGGGGTCCACCAGATACTGCAGGTTGTCCGAGACGGGCTGCATCCAGCTCGAAAGCTTCTCTTCCTTGGAGCCCGGCAGGTAACCGATGTCCTTGCCCAGGGGCATGATGGGTCGCGAGACCATGATCCGCCGGTAGCGCTTCTCCTCGGCCACCAGTTGGAGGCCGGCCGCCAGGGCGAGCAGGGTCTTGCCCGTGCCCGCCTGCCCGAGCATGGTCACGAGGCGGATGTCCTCCCTCATCAACAACTCGAGAGCGAACTGTTGCTGGAGGTTGCGGGGGCTCAGGCCCCAGGGGTGGCTGTCGGCGTGATGCAGGGGCTCGACGAGACCACTCTCGATGCGGAAGATGCCGCGGGCCGTCTGTTTGGGGTTGGAGGCGGCCTTGAGCAGGACGCCCTCGTTGGGTCGCAGTTCCGCGTCGAGGGTGAGCGGCGTGCCCTGGTAGAAGGAGTTGACGACGTCGTCGGGCACCTCGTGCTCGGACCAGCCCGTGAACAGCTCGTCAAAGTTGACGCGGGTCTTGAGGAAGTCGTCGGCCTTGATGGCCAGGGCGTCGGCCTTGACCCGGGCGTTGATGTCCTTGGTGATGAACACGACGTCGGCCCCGGCCCGCTTGAGGGCGCAGGCCACGGCGAGGATGCGGTTGTCCGGCACGGACGGATCCATGCCCCGGGGCAGTTCGTCCAGGAAGCTCTTGACGATGATGAAGAGCTTGCCGCCGGTCCCCAGAGGCACACCGTGGCTCAGGGGCATTCCGTTGCGCAAGCCGTCGATGGTGCGGATGACCTGCCGGGCGTTGCGGGCCTTCTCGTCGTTGCCTCGCTTGAAGCGGTCGAGTTCCTCGAGGACGTCGATGGTGAGGATGAGGTTGTTGTCGTCGAAGGACTGGAGGCTGTTGGCGTCGTGGAGCAGGACGTTGGTGTCGAGGATGTACGAGCGGCCTTCGGGGACGGGGATGGTGTTCTGGCTGTCGAGCCAGGGACCGTTGGTCTGGGCCATGGGATCCCTCCATGCTGGGGCACGCGGTGGGCGCCTGGGGGCGCCATGGATCCTTCCAGGGCGATCCTAGCGCGGAACCCATGTCTTGTCGCCCGCGTTTCTAACTTCTATGCTATCGGCGACCAGCGCCCCGACCTGAACGGCCCGTCATGGAGGACGCCCCCGTGAAAAGATCCGCCGCCCTGCTGCTGCTCCTGATCCTCGCATCCCCCGCCGCCGCGGAGGATCCGGTCTGGCCCCTGGACCTGGGCACCCGTTACCTCACCAGCAACTTCATGGAACGCCGGCCGGGACGGTGGCACGCCGGCCTCGACCTCAAGACCGACGAGCGCACGGGATTCATGGTGCGGGCGGTGGAGAACGGGTGGATCAGCCGGGTGCGCGCCGAGTCCGGGGCCTACGGACGGGCCGTCTATCTCCACGGCGAGAGCGGCCGCACCTATGTCTTCGCCCACCTCGAACGCTTCAACGACACCATCGCGGAGAGGATCGCCGCCGACCGCGCCGTGACCGGTCGGTACCGCTGCCGTCTCCACTTCGATGCCGGCGAACTGCCGGTGGTTGCCGGCCAGGTGCTCGGTCTTTCGGGGCAGAGCGGCACGGTCGGTCCCCATCTGCATTTCGAGGTGCGGGACGAACACCAGCGGCCCCTGGATCCCCAGGACTGGGGGTTCGCGGTGGCCGACACGTTCCCGCCGGTGATTCGGAGCGTGACGGTGCATGGGGCCACGGTGTCGGCCAGTGTCGGTGGCGCCCGGATCCTGACCTTCAGCGGCGAGGCCCTCGCCGGCACGCTGCCTCCTCTGGAAGTGCGGGGCGCCGCGGCCTTCAGCGCCCTGATCACCGACCAGTCCGACGTGCGCGGTCACGTGCTCGAACCGAAGCTCATCGAGGTCAGTCTGGACGGCGAGGTTGTTTACCGCTGCCGCAACGACCGGTTCGCCTTCGCCGAAAACAACGTGCAGCGCCTGGAGTGGTGCCACGTCGTGGACCCCGAGAGCCGCACGCTGTTGCGCGAGCGCTGGCTCCACCGGCGGGAGGGCGTGAGTCTGGTCGGGCGGGACGGCGATCTGTGGTACCTGGGTGCCGACGGGAGCGGGCTGGCGCCGGGAGCGCACACCTTGACCATCGTCGCTGAAGATTGGAGCAGTGGACGCGCCACGGTTACGGTGCCCCTACGCGTCCTGAAGGCTGAGGAATCCTGGGGCGAAACGGCATGGTCCCCCCTGGTCCTGCAGTCGATCGTCGGGGGATCGACGGTGCCTTTGCCCTTCGACGATCCGGCGCTGGGTGCCTGGCAGGTGGGGTCGCACATCGCGCTGAGTCCGGCCGCCGGCGACCCTGTCCTGGCGCCGATGGTTCTGTGGACCTCGCCGAGGCGAACCGCCGGGTCGAACTGGTCCGCCAGTTACCTGGCCGGAGACTGGCCCCTGGACGGGCCGCTGCGGACCGACATCGCGGGGGAGGTGCCCGACGGCGCGCCGTGGGTTTTTCGGAACGTGCGGCAGCAGTGGAAGCCAGTGGGTCCCGTGCTGCGTGACGACAACGGTGCCGCCTGGTTCCACCTCACCGACCGTGGCTGGCATGCGGCCTTCGTGGACTCGGTGCCCCCGGTCGTCGCTACCGATGCTGTGACGGTGAAGCATCGTGCGGCACGGAACCTGCCCGGCATCACCCTGCCCGCCTGGCGCACGGTGCCGGTGGCCATCAATGACGAGGGCATCGCCACCGGCGTGGACCCGGCGTCCATCCGCGCGACCCTGGATGGCGCCCCCCTCATCGTCGAGCCGGACCTGATCCGCGACCGGGTGCTGGTGACGGTGCCGGATGCCACGGAGTCGGGGCCTCATGAACTGGTGATCGAGGCGGCGGACAAGGTGGGGAACAGGGTGCGTGGAGTGGTCAAGATGGTCTGTGGGGACGACCACTAGGAGGTGCGCGAACCGCCGCCAGAATACATTTGCCCTCGATCAACGTTGCAGCTATCTAGGCACATGTGGATGATCTTTCCCCTTCCGGAGGCCCCTTCATGAAACTCCGCCGCGTCGCCTCCCTGACCCTGATGCTCTCCCTGTTAGCGCTGCTCATCACCAGCATCGTGCTCTACCTGGTGCCCCACGGACGGGTGGCCTACTGGGCGGACTGGCGTTTCCTGGGCCTGTCCAAGACCCAGTGGGGCAACCTCCACACGAACCTCGGTTTCCTGGGCCTCATCGCCGGTCTCATTCATCTTTGGTTCAACTGGGGTCCGGTGAAGACGTACCTCAAGAACAAGGCGCGGGAGATGCTGGTGTTCACGCCGGCGTTCCTGATGGCCCTGGGCCTGTCCGTCGTCATCACGGCGGGCACCCTTCTCGAGGTACCGCCCCTGGTGTGGATCCAGGACCTGAGCGAGTACGCCAAGGACCTGGGCACCGAGACCTACGGCGAGCCGCCCTACGGTCACGCCGAGGAGTCGAGCCTGCGCGCGTTCCTGGTCAACACGAGGCAGGACCGGAATGTGGCCAAGGCGAACCTGGAGGCGGCGGGCATCTTCGTGATCGACCCCGAGATCATCATCGCCGAACTGGCCCAACAGGCAGGTGTGACCCCCAGGGAACTCCACGCGATCATGCTCGGACCCGAGGAGGAGCAGTCCACGACCGCCGTGCCCTTCCCGGAAGCCGTGCCCAGGGGAACCGGCCGCAGGACCGTCGCCGAGTTCAGCGCCGAGTACAACCGGGACCCCGTCGATGTGCTGGCGGCTCTCGCGGACGCGGGCATCACGGCCGAGGCCGACCAGATCCTCAAGGACGTGGCCGAGGCCAACGGCATCGAGACCCTCGACATCCTCGAGGCCCTGCGCGCGCATCTCGATTGAACGGGACCGTGGCGAGCGGGGTTGTGCCGGCGGGGGTGTTCGTCTAGAGTGGGGGCGACACCGAACCACCGTTGATTCCTGACCTTCAGCAATGGACTTTGCGCGCCCATGAGCACCGCCCAGACCGACACCTTCGTCCATCTGCACAACCATTCGGACTACTCGCTGCTGGATGGCGCCATGAAGGCCAAGGCCATGGCGAAGCGGGCCGCCGAGTACGGCATGCCGGCCCTCGCCCTCACGGACCACGGCAACATGTTCGGCGCGGTCGAGTTCTACCAGGCCTGCCGCAAGGAGAACATCAAGCCCATCATCGGCATGGAGGCCTACGTCACCCGCGACCGTCATGGCCGCACCTCGGACCCGGCCAACCGCTCCCACCACATGGTGCTGTTGGCGGAGAACGCCACGGGGTACCGCAATCTGGTGAGGCTGAGTTCCCTGGGCTACCTCGAGGGGTTCTACTACCGACCCCGGATCGACCGCGAGTTGCTGGGCCTGCACGGGGAGGGCATCATCGCCCTGTCGGCCTGCATGAGCGGCGAGCCCAATTGGCACATCCGCCAGGGCAACCTGGACGCCGCCACCGAGGCGGCGGGCTTCTACACGGAGCTCTTCGGGCGGGACCGCTATTTTCTCGAGATCCAGAACCACGGCATCGAGGAGGAGGCCCTGATCCGCCGCGAGGTGCCGGGCATCGCGCGGGAGGTGGGTTGCGGCGTCGTCGCCACCAATGATTGCCACTTCCTGGAGCAGAGCCACCACGAGGCCCACGACATCCTCATGGCCCTCCAGACGGGCAAGACCCTCAACGATCCCAAGCGTTGGCGGAGCAACACGGACCAGGTGTACTTCAAGTCGGTGCAGGAGATGCGGGAGCTCTTCCGCGACTGGCCCGAGGCCGTCTCCAACACGCTGCGCATCGCCGACATGGTCGACTTCGAGATGGAACTGGGCAATCTACTGCTGCCGAAGTTCCCCCTGCCCGAGGACTTTTCCGAGCCCGACGACTACGTCGAGCATCTGGCCCGCAAGGGGCTGACCCAGCGCTACGACACGCTCACGGCGGAGCTGGAGGAGCGGCTCGCCTACGAGTTGGGCGTCATCCGCCAGACGGGCTACGCGGGGTACTTCCTCATTGTCTGGGACTTCATCGTCGCCGCGCGGGAGATGGACATCCCCGTGGGCCCGGGGCGGGGATCGGCCGCCGGCAGCCTCGTGTGCTATTGCCTGGGCATCACGGACATCGACCCCATCCGTCACCAGCTCCTGTTCGAACGTTTCCTGAACCCCGAACGCATCTCCATGCCCGACATCGACGTCGACTTCTGCTTCGAGAAGCGGGGCGAGGTCATCGAGTACGTGGCCCAGAAGTACGGTCGGGAGAATGTCTCCCAGATCATCACCTTCGGCACGCTGGCCGCCAAGGCGGTGCTCAAGGACGTGGCGCGGGTGCTCGAGTTCCCCTTCGCCGAGAGCAACCGGATCAGCGCCATGGTGCCCGAGGAGATCGGGATCACGCTGCAGAAGGCCATCGACGAGGCGCCGGGGCTGAAGGAGGTGGCCTACGAATCCGAGGAC
>JAUUZX010000410.1 GCA_030592025.1 bacterium
CAGAGGCGGCATGAGTTGAAGATGGCGTTCTAGAGAACTCCCCTCACCGGTCACGCCGGCAAGGGGAGCAGGAAAGACACAATCTCGGAGGCACAACCAAAACAGAGGGGCGGCTCTGCGGGCCGCCCCTCCCCTTGCTCACCCGCGCGGATAGGTCCGTGACGCCTCCACGATAACCTACCTTGCGGACATATAGGGATACGGATACGCGCGCGGTGGGTCAAACGTCTCCTTGACCGTGCGCGGGCTCGTCCAGCGAACCAGGTTCAGGTAGCTGCCCGCCTTGTCGTTGGTGCCCGAGGCGCGGCTGCCCCCGAAGGGCTGCTGGCCGACAACGGCGCCGGTCGGCTTGTCGTTGATGTAGAAGTTCCCAGCGGTGCCCTCCAGTTCGTCCTTCATGCGGATGATGGCCGCACGGTCCTGGGCGAAGATGGCGCCGGTGAGGGCGTAGGCCGACGACTTGTCGCAGATGCGCAGCGTCTTCAACAGGTCCTTCTCCTCGTACACGTGCACCGTCAGGACCGGCCCGAAGATCTCCTCGACCATGGTCTCGAACATGGGGTCCTTGGCCTCGATGACCGTGGGCTCGATGAAGTAGCCCTTGCTGTCGTCGCAGCCGCCGCCGGCGATGATCTTGGCCTTGCCCCGGGCCTTGCGAGCCCGGTCGATGTACGCCTTGATCGACGTGTAGGCGTGCTTGTCGATGACCGCGCCCATGAAGGTGCGGAAATCCGTCACGTCACCCATGCGGATCGTGGCCACCTGCTCCAGCAGGCCCTGCTTCACGTCCTTCCACAGGGAGCGCGGGATGTACGCCCGGCTCGCGGCGGAGCACTTCTGCCCCTGGTACTCGAAGGCGCCCCGCACGAGGGCCGTGACCAGCGCGTCCACATCGGCCGAGGGGTGGGCGAAGACGAAGTCCTTGCCGCCGGTTTCCCCCACGATGCGCGGGTAGCAGCCGTAGCCCTGGATGTTGTTGCCGATCTGCTTCCACATGGACTGGAAGACCGCCGTGGAGCCGGTGAAGTGGATGCCCGCCAGTTCGGAACTGGCCAAGACCGGATCGCCGATGGCGCCGCCGCTGCCCGGCACGAGGTTGATCACGCCGTCGGGCATGCCCGCTTCCTTGAGGATCTCCATGATGTAGTGCGCGCTGAAGACGGAACTCGACGCCGGCTTCCAGACCACCGTGTTGCCCATGAGCGCCGGAGCCGTGGGCAGGTTGCCGGCGATGGACGTGAAGTTGAAGGGGGTGACGGCGAACACAAAACCATCGAGTGGCCGCTGCTCGAGCTGGTTCCACATGCCCGGTGCGGAGCCTGGCTGCTCGCTGATGACTTCCTGGGCGAAGTACGGATTGAAGCGCCAGAAGTCGATGAGCTCGCAGGCGGCGTCGATCTCGGCCTGCAGGGCGTTCTTGCTCTGGCCCAGCATGGTGGCCGCGTTGAGGGTCATGCGGTGACGGCCCGCCAGCAGCTCGGCGGCCTTGAGCAGGATGGCCGCGCGGTGCTCAAAGGGGGTCGCCGACCAGTCCTTCTTGGCCTTGGCGGCGGCCTTGATGGCGGCCTTCACTTCCTTGGCGCCGCCCTTGTGGTAGCGCCCCAGGACGTGGCTGTGCTTGTGGGGCATGACGCAGTCCGCCAGGTCGCCCGTGCGCACATCCTTGCCCCCGATGACCATGGGGATCTCGATCTGCTCGCCGGCCATCTTCTTCAGGGCCGACTTGAGTTCCTTCTTCTCGGGCGACTCCGGCAGGTACCCCATGATGGGTTCGTTGGGGGGGAAAGGAACGTCGTAGATGGCGTTGGACATGGCTTCTCCTCCGGTGCCCGATCACACCGCGATCGTCGCGCGTAAGCGCTCCTTCTTTCGCCGGCTCCGGGACGCGGAACCCTGCCTCACAGACTCGCCTGCACGATGGCAAACCGGACCTGCCAAGGCAAGAGATTCGTTGTCCAGCGGGGGTTTTCTGCTAACATATCCGCTCGGCAACAGGAACCGGCCACCAACGGCCGCCGACCACGCCCGTACCAGGAGTCCCCATGAGCCCCTTCCCGACCAATCTCGAGACCATCGAGTCCCACATCCTGGACCTGCAGCGGCTGCACCCGTCCGCCAGTGGCGACTTCACCGGCCTGCTCAACGACATCTCCCTGGCGGCGAAGATCGTCAGCCGGGAGGTCAACAAGGCGGGGCTCGCCGAGGACATCCTCGGCGCCACGGGCAACAGCAACGTGCAGGGCGAGGAGGTGCAGAAGCTCGACGAGTTCGCCAACAACGTCTACCTCAAGTGCCTCGGCACCCGGGGCCAGGTCTGCATCATGGGCAGCGAGGAGATGGCCGACCCGGTGCAGGTCGACACCCGCGAGGGCAGCGGCAGCTACGTCGTGGTCTTCGACCCCCTGGACGGCAGCTCCAACATCGACGTCAACGTTTCCGTCGGCACGATCTTCGGTATCTGGCGCCGGCGCACGCTGCTGGATCGCCTCAGCGACGAGGACCTCCTCCAGCCGGGTACCGCCCTGGTCGCGGCCGGCTACGTGATCTACGGGTCGAGCACCATGTTCGTGTACTCGGCGGGCCACGGCGTCCACGGCTTCACCATGGACCCGGGCATCGGCGAGTTCCTGCTGAGCCACGAGAACATCAAGACGCCCTTCTCGAGTCGCATCTACTCCGTGAACGAAGCCTACGAGCCCCACTGGTCGCCGGAGGTGGCGGAAGTCGTCCGGCGCCTCAAGTACGGCCGCCATGGCAAGGGCAGCGGGATGACCGCGCGCTACATCGGCTCCCTGGTGGCCGACTTCCACCGCAACCTGCTCAAGGGTGGCGTCTATCTCTACCCGCCGACCATCGACAAGCCCGGCGGCAAGCTGCGCCTCATGTACGAGGCGGCGCCCCTGGCCTACATCGCGGAAGCCGCCGGGGGTTACGCCTCCGACGGCGAGCGTTCCATCCTCGACATCGTGCCCGAAGAGCTGCACATGCGGGTGCCCCTGTACATCGGGTGCCGCGAGGATGTGCTGTGGATGGAGAAGA
>JAUUZX010000262.1 GCA_030592025.1 bacterium
CGGCCATCATCTCTCCTTGGTTGCGGATTCGTCACCGGCAGTAATATAGTCCCTCCACGACCAACTTGGTTGCCGGGTGAACGAAAACACTCTCTCATCCTTGACACCAGCCAGCCAAGGGCTACTGTATGCCAATGTAGCTAGTTTCGAATATTCGCAGACATGCAACACCCCATCGAGGGGAAGCAAGGGAGGAACCCCATGAACATCGAACGCATGGTACGCATCATCGCCGGTTCGTTCGTGCTGGTGAGCGTGGCCCTGTCCTGGCTCGTCAGCCCCAAATTCCTGTACGCCACCGTCTTCGTGGGGCTGAACCTGTTCCAGAGCGGGTTCACCGGTTTCTGCCCTCTGGCCAACATCCTCAAGAAGTTCGGCATGACCGAGGGCGCGAGCCAGTGCGGCTGAACCACCGACCCCGGAATGCGAAAGGGACGACCATGAAGCACATGATGTCCGGCCTCCTCGCCCTCGCGGTGCTGCTGGCGGTTCTCCCGCCCGCGACCGCCCAGGCCATCAGGGAGACCGGGGAGACCGCCGATCTATCCATCGGCACCGTGCGCGGTGACACCCTGTACGTCGGCCGCGACCGGGTCGTCGCGGCAGCCCTCCTGCGCAACGAGATGCTGGCGGCATCAGGCGCCATGCGCGACGCCGCCGCCGCCGACGCCCTCGGCGCCTGGCGCGGCTTCCTGCCCCAGGTTGAGTTCGGCGAGTACTTCCTGCGCACGGACGACGCCCTGTCGGTCTTCGGCTTCAAGCTGCAGAACCGCGGCGTCACGGCAGCGGACTTCAACCCCGCGCTGCTCAACGACCCCGGCGAGATCAACAACTTCATCACGCGCCTCCAGGTCATGCAGCCCATCTTCAACGGCGGCATGTCCCTCTACGGCAAGCAGGCCGCCAACGCCGCCAGCCGCGCCGCCGAGTTCGGTCACCGGCGCGCCGAGCAGACCGTGGCCTTCCACGCCATCCAGACCTTCGAGGGCCTGACCCTGGCCCATGCCTTCGAGGGCGTCATGGAAGCAGCCGTGGCGTCTGCGGAAGGGCACGTGAAGCAGGCCCGGTCCATGGTCGACGCCGAGATGGCCACCGAGGCCGACCTCCTCCAGGCCCAGGTCTACCTCAGCTCGTTCAAGCAGCAGCTCATCGAGGTGCGGAACATGGTGGCCATCGCCGGAGAGAACATCAAGCTGCTCACGGCCACCATGACCGACCTGCCCCTGGCCGCCGACACGGCCCTCGCCACGGACCATGATCTGACCGTGCCGTCCGCCGTCGATCTGCAAAACATCGGCCGGCGCAGCGATCTGCTGGCCCGGCAGGAGCAGGCGACCGCCGCCGGCAAGATGGTCGGCGTCGCGCGGGGCGCCATGCTCCCCCACGTGAACCTCAGCCTCCAGAAGGACTGGTTCAGCCACGAGGACCTGTTCGGTACCGACGCCGACAGCTGGACCCTGGGCGTCTACGCCACCATGGGCTTCGGCGTGCAGAACATCGGCGAGATCAAGAAGGCCCGCGCCCAGCAACGGGCGGCCCGCCACATGGTCCAGTTCGAAACACGGCAGGCCCGGGTCCAGGCCACCGAGGCCTGGTTGAACGTCAAGGCCGCCCACGAGAAGGTGGCGGTGGCCCGGGACGCGGTGACCGCCGCCCGCGAGGGCCTGCGCATCGTCTCGAACCAGTACCGGGAAGGCCTGGCCACCATGGTGAACCTGCTGGACACCCAGGCCGCCGCGACCATGGCCGAAGGCAATCTCGTTCAGGCCCTCCACGACTACCAGGTGGGCCTGGCCAATCTCGACTACACAGGAGGAAGCCCGGAATGACGACGAAGACGACCCCCATCCTGGCCCTGGCTCTCACGGCGGCCCTCGTTGTCGCCGGCTGCGGCGGCCAGGCCGAGACCGCCAGCGCCGTCGGCAAGGAAGTCCGTTGCGAGACGGCCCGGGCCGAGCGCTCCGAGGTGCCCCGGCTCGTCACGGCGACCGGCGGCGTCGAAGCCGCCACCACGATCATGGTCTCGACCCGCATGATGGGTTGGGTGAAGGAGGTGCACGTGCAGGCCGGCCAGTGGGTCGCCGCCGGCGCGCCCCTGGTGAGCATCGACGACAACGACCTGCTCGCCAAGAGGTCCCAGGCCCAGGCGGGCATTGCCGAGGCCGAGGCCGTGTTGGCCAACGCCGAGCGCATGGTCAGCCGCTTCGAGCGCCTCTATGAGGAGAAGTCGGTCTCCAAGGCCCAGCTCGAGGAAGTCGTGACCGGGCGCGACAGGGCCGCCGCCGGCCGCGAGATGGCCCTGGCCGGACTGCGCGAGGTCAACGTCCACCTGAGCTACCTGGAGATCAAGGCGCCGTCGGCCGGCCTGGTGGCCCGCCGGATGATCGAGCCCGGCAACATGGCCAACCCCGGCATGCCCCTGCTCATCCTGGAGCAGTCCGCCCAGGTGAAGATCGTGGCCCACGTGGGCGAGAAGGACGTCTCCGCCCTCGCCGCGGGCACGCCCATCACCGTCGAGATCTCCTCCCTGGAGAACGGCACCTTCGCTACGACCCTCGAACGGGTCGTGCCCACGGCCAACCCCGGCAGCCGCACCTTCGACATCGAGGCCTACCTGGACAACGCCGACGGTCGCCTCAAGAGCGGCATGTTCGCCCGGGTGAGCGTGCCCGTCGGCACCCGCGAAGCGGTGCTCGTGCCCGTGGCCGCCGTCACGGAGCGGGGCCAGCTCACGGGTGTGTGGATCGTCGACGCCGACGGCCTGGTCCATCTGCGTTGGGTCCGTCCCGGCCACGCCGTCGACGGCATGGTCGAGATCCTCTCCGGACTCGAGGGCGGCGAGACCGTCGTCACCGCCATGGCCGTTCCCCTGGCCGAGGGCGACAAGGTGGTGGATGCGCGATGAACCCGACCCCCCAGAACGACCTGCCCACCTACAGTGGCGCGACCAGACTGGCCCAGATCTTCATCAACTCGAAGATCACGCCCCTGCTCATCCTGGCCACCATGCTGTTGGGCATGTTCGCCCTCATGCTGACGCCGCGGGAAGAGGAACCCCAGATCGTCGTGCCCATGATCGACGTGATGGTCATGCTCCCGGGCGCCAACCCGGAAGAGGTCGAGAACATTGTCACCCGGTCCATGGAGCAGAAGATCTGGGAAATCGAAGGCGTCGAGTACGTCTACAGTTCCAGCTTCCCCAGCTTCAGCATGTCGACGGCCCGCTTCCTGGTGGGCACGGACATGGAGGAGGCCATCACCCGCCTGGCCAACAAGATGTACGGCAACGCCGACGTCTGGCCCCAGGGCATCCTGCCGCCCCTGGTGAAGGTCCGCAGCATCGACGACGTGCCCATGATGACCCTCACCCTGTGGAGCGACGACTACGAGGCCTACGACCTGCGCCAGCTCGCCTACGAGGTGAAGAACGAGATCCAGTCCATCGCGGACGTCTCAGTGACCGAGGTCAGCGGCGGACGCAAGCGCAGCGTGCGGGTCGAGCTCGACCCCCAGCGCATGGCCGCCTTCAACATCACGACCCTCTCGGTGCTGCCGGCCCTCGAGATGCAGAACCAGAACCTGCCCTCGGGTTCCTTCGCCCAGGGCAACCGTCAGTTCACCGTGGAGACGGGCACCTTCCTGCGCTCCGTCGACGACGTGGCCAACCTCGTGGTGGGCGCCTTCGGCGGTCGCCCGGTGCGCCTGATGGACGTGGCCACCGTCACCGACGGCCCGGCCGAGATCGACAGCTACACCTTCATGGGCGTGGGCCCGGCCGGCGCCGAGAACGACATCGCCGCCAAGTTCCCCGTGGGCGCCGAGTACCCCATGACCACCATCTCCATCGCCAAGCGCATCGGCAGCGACGCCACCCGCGTCTCCGACCAGATCCTGGCCAAGCTGGAGCGTCTCCAGGGCACCCTCATCCCCGAGAACGTCAACGTCACCGTCACCCGCGACTACGGCGAGACGGCCAAGAACAAGGCACAGAACCTCATCTCCAACCTGGGCCTGGCCATCTTCCTGGCCGTGGTCGTGGTGTTCCTGGCCATGGGCTGGCGGGGCGCGACCATCATTTTCCTGTCCATTCCCACCACCTTCAGCATGACGCTGTTTATCTACTACATCCTGGGATACACCCTGAACAGGGTGACGCTGTTTGCGCTGATTCTGGTAACCGGTATAGTGATTGATGCCACCATTATCATTGTCGA
>JAUUZX010000339.1 GCA_030592025.1 bacterium
CCCGCAGGGTGGAGAGTAGGCGCGCGCGGCTCGATGCGGCGAGTTCGCCGGCAGAGGCCACGAGGAAACGGCGGAGGTGGGCGTCGGTGACGGCTTCGGGCCGCGGGGTTCCCTCGTCCCCGGCTGCCCAGGCGCGCAGGCGGGCCAGGTCGTGCCGCGCCGCTTCGAGGCTCGCCGTGGCCAGCCCCTTTTCTGCGCCCGCGTGGGTCAGGAAAAGGTCGAGCGCGTCATCCCAGTGCCGGTCCGCCATGGGCCCATCCCTCCTAACGCACCAGGACGAGCTTGGTCGATGCGGTGGCGTCCCGTGTCTGCAAACGTGCCAGGTAGACGCCGGCGCCGACGGCACGCCCCTGGTCATCACGGCCGTCCCAGGCCACAGCGCTCAGCCCGGCCGGGCCGGGACGGCCGATGGCGAGGGTCCTGACCCGGCGTCCCCGGAGGTCGAACACCGCGAGATCGAAAGGTGCCGCCGCGGGGAGGTCGACCATGATCTCCGTGAGGGGGTTGAAGGGGTTGGGGCTGGCGCTCAATTGGGTGTTGCCCGGGGCCAAGGGCAGGTCGCCGACCGCGGAAATCCAGTCGCAAATCGCGGGCAGGAACGTGCGCTGGCGGTACACGACATCGTTGAGGACCATACTGCAGGCGCAGCCGATGATCTCACCGGTGACGGGCAGCCAGGCCGAACCCGTGACCGTGGCGGCACCGGGATTCGTGACATCGACGAAGGTCACGCCGCGCTGAGGGTTCCGCACGAGCAGGGTCGTTCCCACGAGAGAGATGGATCCCTTGTCCGCTTCGAGAGGGAGGGTGGCGACCAGGGTCATGTCCGACGGGTCGCTAAGATCGACGATCTTGAGGTCCCCGACTTCGGTCAGCACGTAGGCATGGTTCCCCCGGACCACGACATCGACGCTCCTGTCCTCGATGGCCAGCCAATCGGTGATGGCCGGTTCCGAGGGCACCGTGCAGTCGATGAGCATGATCCCGTTCATCTCGAATTCCGTGCGCACCAGGGCGAACTCTCGCCAGCGGATCACCTCGCTGGCCCCGAAAGGCACACGGATGGCGCCGGCCAGGATGACGTTGGGCTCGTTGCTGCGGTCGTAGAGGACGAGGGTATCCCCCCCCAGTTCGTCACGGCCGATGGTCGCCACCAGATTCCCGAGGAGCGCCACATCCCGCACGGAGAAGGCGTCACTGTTGAGGCTGATGTACTGGGGTGACGTGCGGTCGCTGATGTCGACCAGGGCGAGGTCGGTCTGGCTCGTGGACAGGGCCAGGCGGTCGCCCTCGATATCCATGGCCACCGCGTTGCCGAAGACGGGCAGGAAGCCGAGATCCGTCAACTCGAGGGTGGGCTCGATGCGGGAGATGGTGAGGCGGCCGCCGTCGGGATGGTCGGTGTCGAGGGCGAAGAAGCCGTCGCCGGCGGCGGCGACCACCGCGGGCACCTGGTCGAGCCTCTCGGAGCGGAAGGGCGGGTGGACGCCGGTGCCCGCCTCGAAGATCTCGAATTCCCGCGGCGCCCGGACCAGGTAGAGGTTGTCGCCCACCTGGGCCGCTGCCCGGGGAACGATCGATCCATAGGTGTGGCCGACGATGCGCAGCGTCCCGGGTTCTCCCGCCGTGGCCAGGTGGTGGACCTGCCCCTCCTCGGTCACCGCGAAGACATGATCCCGGCCTGCGGTCATGCGCTCGATGGTCCCGGGCATGCGGGGCGTCGTGCTCAGCTTGACCGGCGCCGTAGGGGTCGACAAGTCGAAGGAAATGACCTGGGCGATGTTGCCGACGTGCACCCGCGGGAACTCCACCGCGAGGGCCGTGCCCGTCGCGAAGGTCTCGGCCAAGGCAATGAGTTCGGGCCGCGCCGGGTCGGCCAGGCTGCACACGGCAAGGAGGCTGAACTGGGTCGCCAGCAGGGCGAGGCCCTCGGCGATCTCCACTTCGTGGAAAGGCTCGGAGAGCTGGAGAAAGCCGAGGTAGCGGGGGGTTTTCGGGTCGGTCACATCCACGGTGGCGAGTTGGTCGAAGCTCTGGCGGAACGCCACGATGCCGTCGCCCACCGCCAATCGGGAGGCGTTCGGCAAGGGCAGGCTACCCACCCAGCGGTTCTGGTCAGGGGCGCCAAGGACGCCGACCAGCAACTGGTCGTTCTCCGTGAGCGCGGCGATGGTGACGCCGGAAACCGCTACCTCGCGTATGGGGCTCGCCGACGGCAGGAACCCCGCCAACACCGGCACCAGCGGGTCGGTCAGGTCGTGGACGAAGACGCCGATGTCCGTGGCGGACAGGAGCCGTCCGTCGCCGGTGGTGACGAGGTCGGCGACATCCGCAGGGAGTGCAGCCAAGGCGCTTGGCCACCACCCGGTTCCGGCGTAGTCGTAGCAGTCCTCCTGGGCCACGGCGGTGCCCATACCCCCGACCAGGAGGGCGACGACCAGGAGTGTTGTGCGGCAGAGAGCCATGGATCCTCGTGTTTCTCGTCGTGGTGACCGTCCGGTTGCCCCTGTCGACGATACGGCACCGGGAAAGGAGAGGTCAACCCCCCCGGCTGTCGTCCCGCTGGGCGAAGTGCGTGCGGATGGCCACGATGTCGTGGCGGTTGAGGCCCCTGACCTGACCGAGATCCTCCGCCGCGGCCTCCCGGATACCCTCCACCGAACCGAAGTGGTGCAGCAGGGAAAGCTTCTTCATGCGCCCGATGCCGGGGATGAGGTCGAGCTCGCTGGCCGTGGTTTTCCGGTCCCGCAGGAGACGGTGGTACGTGATGGCGAAGCGGTGCGCCTCGTCCCGGACCCGTTGCAGGAGCTTGAGAGCCTCGCTGCGCCGGGAAAGATTGATGGTGCCGCTTTCCCGGTGGATTGTTTCCTCGCGCTTGGCCAGACCGATGAGCTGGGTGCCGTGGAACCCGTAGCCGGCCAGAACGCGGCGGGCGACGCCGAGTTGGCCCACGCCACCGTCGACCACCACCAGGTCGGCCGGCTGTTCCCCTTTCTCCGCGAGCTTGCCGTAGTACCGGTCGAGAACCTCCCCCATGCTGGCGAGGTCGTCGGGGCCTTCGACCGTGCGGATACGGAAGCGGCGGTAGCGACTCTTGAGGGGACGGCCATCCCGGAAGTAGACGAGGGAGGCCACGGTCTCGCGCCCCTGGAAGTTGGAGATGTCGAAGCACTCGATGGTGTGGGGCACCGTGTGGAGGTCGAGGGCCTCCTGGAGCTGGACGTCCGCGGGGGTGACGCTCGCCGGCGCGGCCAGGTCCCGGCGCAGGGCTACCTCCCGCAGCTTGAAGACGGCGTTGGTGTGGGCGAGGTCGGCGGCCTCCCGGCGCACGCCCCGCCGGGGATGCTTGACGGCGACCTTCTTGCCCCGCAGGGAACCGAGCCAGGCGCTCCAGGCGTCGAGTTCCCCGACGTCGTGGCTGAGCAGCACCTCGGGCGGGATGTCCCCGGCCCGGGGGTAGTACTCCCGCAGGAGCTGGGCC
>JAUUZX010000332.1 GCA_030592025.1 bacterium
CTACGGGAAGTAGATGTTCATGTCCAGGCGGGAGAAGAACTGCATGTCGGCGTTGCCGATCATCAGCCCGCCGAGGGCGGCGTCGAGGGACACCGGGCCCATCGGGATGGAGAACCCGGCGGTGGCCGACAGCGACGGCGTCGGGCCGTGGTCCGACACGGAGCTGCCGTTCATGGTGATGTCCGAGCCGTAGTACGACGTGCCATCGGTCATGTCCTGGGACCACATCACGTTGGCGCGCACGGCGCCGCGCACGGTCAGGTGCTTGAAGGCGTCGTACTCCCCGCCGATGCTGACCACCGGCCCGGCCAGCTCGGTGGCCGTCAGGTAAGTCACCGTGCTCTCCACGTCCCCCACGTCCTCGTCCAGGTCGCCGGCGTGGTCGTCGGCGTAGTGGCGGATGCGGCGCATCTGCGCCGAGGCGGTCCAGATCACCCGCAGCTCGTCCGACGGCGCGTAAGTGATCCCGCACCCGGCGTTGAGGTCCTGGGCCGTGACACGGTTCTCGTTGTTCTCCAGGTTGCGCACCGTGGTCTCGTCGCCGATGTTCTCGTCGACGAAGGTCCGGCCCCAGCCGGCGTTGAAGCCCACGTGGGGGGTGAACGTGGTGTACTCGCCGCGGATCTGGACCCGCACGCCGCCCAGGAAGCGGCCCACGCCCTTGATACCCTCGGTGTGGCTGACGAACGGGTCGCCCGCGTCGTCGGTGTTGTAGCCGAAGGTGTCGTGCCAGCCCGCGACACTGGTGTAGCCCAGGTAGATCTCCGGCTGGACCACGTCGGCGTCGTAGAGGAAACCACCGCGGACGGAGCCGTAGAGGCTCTTGGTCAGGTCCTCGGTGTGGTCGTAGTCCGACTCGTCCGGGTCGGTCAGGACGTCGGTGACCGCGGTGTTCTTGCCCCCGGCAATGTAGCCGTTGACACCGAACGCCACCGGGCCGATGCCGGCGCCGACGAACACGTCGAGGGGGAACACCGGGGTCGACGAGGAGGCCCCCACGCCGCCCTGCGAGCCGGTGTTGAAGTTCCCGCCGAGTCCACCGGGGACCAGACCATTGAGCACCGGCTGGACCGCGGCGCCTTCACCCCACAGCATCGGATCGCGGTTGATGTAGAGCCCGAAGACGAAGCCGCTGTCCGCCGGCTCGATGAGGAATCCGCCGTAGGGGCTCAGCCCCATCCCGGACAGCTGCCCCGCGTTGAACCCCATGCTCAGGTTCACCGCGTCCCGATAGTGATAGATCAGCGCCGGGTTGACGAAGATGTTGACGTCATCCTCGAAGTAGATGTGGGTGTGGATCGTGTTCGGGTAGCTCAGATCGGTCCCACCCAGCGCCTGGGCGCGGGCCGGGGTGGCCTGGGCATCGAGCCACGGCACCATCGCCACGGAGACGAAAAACAGGGCGAGGCCGGTACGCGCGAGTCCTCTCAGCATCACTTCTCCCTCTCTACGGATCGCTGTTCGGGTCGGGAACGGGCCCCCGAGGCCCCGATTTGGTCCCCCAACACCGCGACCCCACGATGGTATTCCGCGGCGGGGGCGTTTTGGCAAGTACTTGCGGGAACTGCGGTGGGGGCAACAGCCCTCGTATCGAGGTGTTACCCGCGGTCGCGGGCCGCGGCGATGCCCATCCGCACGCGCTCCGGGGTCAGCGGCAACTCGTCGAAGCGCACGCCGGTCGCATCGTAGACCGCGTTGAGCAGGGCCGGGATGGTGGGCATGATCGCGCCCTCGCCGACCTCCTTGGCGCCGAACGGGCCATTGGGCTCGCCGCTCTCGATGATCACCGTGTCCACGTTGGGCATGTCCAGCGCCGTCGGGATCTTGTACTCGGCCAGGTCGGCGTTGAGCACGGCGCCGTCCTCGCCGTACTTCATCTCCTCGTACAGGGCTTCGCCCAGCCCCATCGACAGCGAACCCTGCATCTGGCCCTCCACCGAGGTGCGGTTGATGGCGAACCCGCAGTCGTGGGCGTCCGTCATCCGCTCCACGTGGATCTTGCCGGTCTCCAGGTCCACGTCGACCTCCACCACCTGCGCGCTGCAGCCGTACGCCGGCGAGGTGCCCACCGCGGCGCCCTTGTAGCTGCCGCCCAGCGGCGGCGGCCGGTACTTGCCGACGCCCACGATGGAGCCGAGCTCCAGGTAGGCGATGCGCGAGGCCTCGGCGAACGTCAGGAACGGCGTCTCCGGCAATGCGGCGTACCCGCGGTGCTCCCGGACGTACTCCCTGCGCAGCGGCTCGATGGCGCCGGGCTCCCCGCGGACCTTGACCACGCCGCTCTCCAGCGTCAGGTCCTCCGGCGGCTCGCCCAGCTTTTCGGCGATCACCGCCAGGATCTGGTCGCGCACCGCCTCGGCGGCCTCCTTGGTCGCCTGGCCGGTCATCAGCGTCTGGCGGCTGGAGTAGGCGCCCAGGTCCACCGTCAGCGCGGTGTCGCCGGACTGCACATCCACGTCGTCGAGGGCGATTCCCAGCACCTCGGCGGCGATCATCGCGAACGCCGTGTCCGAACCCTGCCCGATATCCGCCGAGCCGGTGAGCAGGTGGACCTTGCCGCCCACGTCGGCGGTCTTGATGATCACCGTGCAGTGGAACGTCTTGCTGCGGTAGATCGGGTAGCCGGCGCCGGAGACGAAGAACCCGCAGGCGGCGCCGATGCCCTTGCCGCTGGGGCGCGCGCTGGCCTTCTTCTCCACCCAACCCGAGAGATCGCGCACCGCCTCGATGCACTCCTTCATCCCCAGGCTGCTCATGTTCAGCTCGTTACAGGTGACGTCCCCGGCCTTCATGATGTTCTTCAGCCGCAGCTCCACCGGGTCCATGCCGATCTGCTCGGCGAGCTCGTCCAGCTGGCGCTCGAACAGCGCCCGGGCGATGACCGCACCGTGGCCCCGCTGGGCCCCGCAGGCGGGCTTGTTGGTCACCAGCCGGCAGCCGTCGTAGCGCATGTTGGGCAACTTGTAGGGGCCGCCCAGCAGCGAGCCGGCGTAGTACACCGTGGCGATGCCGAAGCTGCTGTAGGCGCCCCCGTCCAGCACCACGTCGTGGTCGAGGAACACCAGGGTCCCGTCGTTCTTCACGCCGGTGGTCATGGTGTGGAAGAACTGGTGGCGTGCGCGGGAATGGAGGAACACCTCCTCGCGGCGCATCACGATCTTGACCGGGCGGCCGGCCTCACGGGCCAGCAGACAGGTGATCAGCTCCATCGACGACGCCGACGCCTTGGGGCCGAAGCCACCCCCCACCGCCGGCTTGATCACCCGCACCTGGCCGTCTTGCAGCCCCAGCACCATCGCCACGGTGCGCTGCAGGTAGTGGGGCACCTGGGTCGAGGACCACAACGTCAGGTGGCCGCGCTGGTCGAACTGGGCGATGGCGGCCTGGGGCTCGAGGAACGCCCCGTCCTGCATCTTGCTGGTCAGCGTGCCGGAGACCACCGCGTCGGCCTGGTCGCGGGCGGCGTCCACGTCGCCGAAGTGCTGGTGCACCCGGGCGCAGGTGTTGTTGCGGTACTCGTCGTGGAGCTGGGGTGCGCCGTCCTCCGTCGCC
>JAUUZX010000056.1 GCA_030592025.1 bacterium
ACACGTCGAACTCGCGGGACACTCTCGCCTGGAACTCGTTGTAACTGTACTCCTCGGTGAGGAGCTGCTCGCCGATCAGCCGGTGGGAGACAACGATCCGGATTTTCCTGAAATTGTAACTCAATCTGGTCTCGGCCTGTATGACATACTGGTCGGCCAGACCTTCCAGCTTGCGCGTTTCCTTCATGAACAGCGATTTCAGGGGGATGTTGAGTTTGGGTACCTTCCAGTTCAGGGTAGCGGTCACGCGAAAGATCTTGGATCCGTTGAAGCGAATGGAAGAGGCGTTGGCGCCCAGATTCATTCCCGCGATGGGCACGAACATGCCATCGAAACGGAACGTCCTGCGCAACTGGTCAGGCTGCGGGGTGGAGGGCAATTCGCCGCTACCGGGGGGAGCGTCACCGATGTCGTTGATCTCTTCCCCGAAGGTCTCCTTCTCGAAGTTGGCGGCAAAGCCAAGACGGTTCCCGACACCGATGCTGCGGGCAATGGAGATTTCCCCCACGTAGCGGTTCTTGATCGTGGCCCCGACGCCATCCTCGCGTCGACGCCAGTCGTAATCCCCGATGACCCTCACCACGCCGAGGGGGCCCAGTTTCGGGTTCTCCACCTCGACGTGAAGCCGGGACTCGGTCTCGCGGATATCGCCGTCCGGGTTCTCCTGGTGCCCCTTCGAAAACTTGATCTGGTGGCGTGGTCGCAGGATCAAGCCGAGCGTTCGGGACTCGAGATCGTTCCGCACCTCGGCCGACAGGAGGTTGTTCACGTAGCCCCGGTCGTCGGAGAGCATGTTGGCGTTCAGGCGAAGACCAACCCGGTGACGCTGCCATCCGGATGGAACGCTGAGCACGCCGTTGACGATGTTGTTGGTGCTGTTGACGCTGGTACCGTCCGTCACCGACTTCATCTTGGCGTAGGTGTGGCCCAGCGAGGTGTTCACCCCTCGCGGGCGCGACCAGCGCACGGTCGTCATGTGGTTGAGGTTCTCCGCCAGTTGGTCCGAGATGTCCGTGATGGTGGAGGCGTTCCTCGTGTAGGTCGTCATGGCCTTGAGCGACATGTTTCGGCTGAAGTCGTAGGTGTAGTCGTTATTGAGCAGGGTCAACGCGGTCTCCATCCCCTGGACCGTCTCCGTCCCCGTGTTGTGCTCGAACAGGGTCAGGTTCTTGTGCTTCCCGACGCCACCCATCCTGCTCTGGGCCGTCACCACGTCGTTGACCTGGTCCAGATCCATGGCGCCGTCAGGCTGACTGAAGATGACCTTCCACACTTCGTCATCCTGGACATTGCGCTGCTCGCTGAACGCGTTGAGACCCTCGGGCACGAACAGCAGGTAGTGCGGTCCGCCTTCGACGATGATGGATGCGCTCGCCTGGGGCGCGACCGTGGCCACGACCACCGCGTCGATGCGGACTTCGACGGCACGGTCTTCCATGGTATTCGAGATCTCGACGTTGTAGAACGGAGCCGTGCCGGGGCTGATCACCGAGTACTGCACCCAGATGTTGCGGTTCTCGTCGAAGTCGTACTGCCGGGTGATCTTGTTGGATGTCTGCTTGATCTCCCCCGAGATCTCGATGGTTGGCCTGATGTGGTAGCGCCCTATCAGCCCGGTGCCGCTCACCTCCGCCTTGTAACGCCTCACCACCGCCAACCCGGGGTCGAGCTGATCGATGCTGGACCTGTTGGCGGCCTCGTAGCGGACGGTGTGCGCGAGGGATCGGCCCGTGTAGGCCCGAACCGGAAAGCGGCGGCCCGTGAAGATGTTGATCGCCCCGTAATGGTTCGTGAGTTCCGGGCCCAGGAACGACGAGATCCTGTCGCCGTCGGCATCGGAACGGATCTGGGTGGCGGTGATGCGACCCAGGATCGAGTAGTTGGCGAAGTAGCCGTTGACCAGCGGGCCGTTGAGACCGAAGTCCAGATACTGGTTGGAGAGCCGGCGGTCGGAGCTGACATCGAGAGTGTCGGCAGCTACGGTATTGTCGTAGCCGTAGGTGCCCAGGTCGGCTCCGATCTCGCCGGACAGGTGGGTCTGGGCAATGGCCGCCGTGGCCCCCGACAGCAGGGCGGATATTCCGATGATGAATGCCGCATATCTGTTCATGTCGTTTGCTGCTACTGGATGTGGCACCTCAGGCAGAGAACCGAAGCCTCATTCGACTCCACCAGGAAATTGGAGAAAGTGTTGTCGTGCGGGTTGTGGCACGACGTGCATTCCACGTACAGGCCGTCGTCCAGCAGGCGGTCGGGATAGGACTGCGCGTTGCCCGTCTTTCCGTAGAAATTGTTGTCGCGGGAGCTGTCGTAGAGGATGCCGACCGGGTGGTCGTCCCGCAGGTCCGTCCCCACCCAGGCATGGGAACTGACGGCGATGCGGCCGCCGCCGTCCAGCCCCGTGCCCCCGGGGGTTCCGTAGAGGCCGGCGCCCTGGGGACCGGGCAGGTTGTTGAGTGAGTTGACCGCGATCGTTCCGTCGTGACAGGACAGGCAGATGAGTGAACCCTCGTGGGGGGAGGCGGACTGTATCATGTCCATGGTGTCGGACGTGTACATCTGGTAGGACGTCGCCAGGTTCGTTTCGTGGTTCCAGAGTTTGCCGCTTGTGGGGTCGGCGTTGTGGACCGTGTGGCAGAACACGCAAACCTGCCGTGTGCCCCAGAAGAAGGCGTTGGGGCTGGCGCTGGGCGACGAGAAGTTGTGCTTGGTGTCCTTGACGCCACCGCTCACCGGGCTGGCCAGAAGAGCCAGCACCAGGACCGCTTTCGATATCCTCTGCAGCGAGTTCATCATTCCTTCCTTCCGCCGACGTACCGGAACTCCTGGATCCGGTTGTTGATCGAATCGGCCACGAGAATGCGGTTGTCCGCCGTGACGCAAATCCCTGCCGGCAGCCGGTATTGGCCCGGTCCGGCCCCGCGCATGCCGAAACTGAGGAGCAGGTTCCCCTCGGAGTCGAACATCTGGACGTTGTTGTTGAGCGCATCGGTCACGTACAGATGGCCGTCGGAATCGAACGCCACGTCCCGCGGACGGGCGAGGGTTCCGATGCCGTCGGCTCTCGGACCGAAGCTGAACAGGAAGGCGCCGTCGGGATCGAAGACCTGGATCGCGAAGTGGAACGAATCCACGACGTAGATGCGTTGGCCTGGACCCTCGGCAACACCCAGGGGGTGGTAGAACTGACCACGCTCGTCGCCCCGTCCCCCGAAGGATGTAAGCAGTTCTCCCTGGGGATCGAAAACGAAGACGCGATGATGGGCCGCGTCACACACGTAGAGACGGCGACCATCGGCTGTCATGGCGAGCCCCACCGGACGTTCGAGGTCGCCCTGGCCGATGAACTGGAGGAAGGTTCCGTCGCGATCGAGAACGACGACACGGCGCAGCCCCGTGTCCGCGACATAGAGCCTGCCGTCATTGCCGGCGATGATGTTGACCGGCTCGGCAAGGCGACCCTGGGCGCCCAGCGAATCGAAGAAGGTCAGGCGCCCTGTCCCGAAGTCCAGGACCTGGATGCCCTTGCGCGCCGTGTCGGCAATGAGGAGGCGGGAATCCCCGTCCCAGGCCACGCCCCAGGGTTTGCGCACATCCATGTCGGGTGAACGGCCGAACAGGAAATCGCCGATCTTGCCGAAGAACCCCCGCTCGAGCACCTCGCTGCCGTAGATCATCCGCTCGTAAACGACCAGGGGCTCGCGCGGCGGCGGCGGCCAGCGCAGGTCCAGGGCAACCGGTTCGCGACCGGCGCAACCGGCGAGCAGCAGCAGGGCCAGGAGTATGCCCGAGGTGCGTGTTGTGCCCAGGATCCGCATCATCCGTGCTCCGGGTGGCAGTCGAGGCAGACGTTGGCGCTCTCGGATCTCAACAGTGCCTTGGACTGGCTGCCGTGGGCTCGGTGGCAGGTCAGGCATTCGAGCTCGCCGTTGTCCGCGAGCCTGAGCGAGCGCTCGAGTCTGTGCCTGGGCTTCACGTCATAGGGGTGGTTGTGGTGCTCCAATCGGCCATCCTTGCCGTGGCAACTCAGGCAAAGGGACCGTGATGATTTGACCAGCACCCACTTGTTGGCGGTCGCGTGGGGATCATGACACGTCACGCACCGCCCCAGAAGGAACGGCTGATGCTGAACGGGCGCGTTCTCGTCCGTCACCGCCGTGTGGCAGAAGAGACAGAGAACCGGTTCCGGGCTGCGCAGCGTCTTGTCGAATTCAGAACCATGGGGGTCATGGCAGACGGTGCAGGTGCCGCCCGCGACGGGCCCATGGATGTAGTCCTGGGAGAACTCCCCGATCTTGTCCTTGTGGCACAGGAAGCAGGGGTTCATGTCCGTGTAGGTGCCGGTGGTAATCCCCGACAATCCCTCGCCCATGAGATGACAATTCGTGCAGGACCGGCGGTCGTCCGGCACATGCCTGCGGAACTTCTCTTTGACGACGGCATGGCAGGTGAGGCACCAGTCGGAATCATCACCGCCGGCTTCCAGGGGCCGGTGGCAGGGCAGGCAGGACTCCCCGGATGTTTCCTCGTGGAAGGCGTAGGGCAGGAAGATCTTTTGCTGGTTGCGGGTGACGCGGGGGCTGCACAGCACCTGGACGGATGCGCTCGAGGGTGCGCCGTCGCCGTCAGCATCAACGAGCGCGGAATCCGCCGCCCCACCCGCCGCATGGACGCTGACCTCGTTGAGCCCGTAGGGCAGGAAGACCCGGACATGGAACCAGCCGTCGGTGACCGGTACCGTGGTGTCCTCCTGATCCTTGATCTCCACGGTGACCGCCGGCGACGCGGCGCGGCCCACGAGCGTGATCCGCGAGCGCGCGGTTGAGACGTTGGCGTCGGGCACAACGATCTCCACCGCGTGGGCGCCCTGGGCGGCCATGCAAACAAGACCAAACAACACTGCGATAACAATGACCGTTTTCATTTTTCCTACAAGTCAGGGGCCCGGGAGATTTCCCTCCCCCGGACCCCTTGTGCGCGATTGTGCTGTCATGCCGATCTGCTAGTTGTCCGTATGGCAAGCCTGGCAGATCTCATTGTTCGCGTTGTTGTTGCGCAGCAGGTAGCTGGGCGTCGTCTGGAAACCCTGACGGTGGACCGAGTGGCAGGTCTCGCAAACCATGTTGTTCGCGGAAGCCCCAGCCCAATCCGCACCGCCGGTGCCGTCTTCATCGATCTGATTCGCCCAGGGCAGGGCGGGGGTCAGACCATTGTTCATGCTGATGTCGGTCGGAAGGCCGAGCGGGTGGGAGTTGCCACCGACGCCGGGACCCGTCGAGCCATCGTGGCACCCGATGCACAGGGTCGAGTTGGGGTTGTCCGCCGTGAGGATGTACTGGGTCGCCGTGACGCCCGGGTCGTGCACGTCGTGGCAGGTGTCGCAACCCATCGCGCCGAACCCGGTGTCACCGGACATGGACGGGTGCTTCCAGGCCGTGCCGTCGGTCACGGTCTCGGAGTAGTTGAAAACGTCGGTGGCGGCCACGCCGCCGGTTCCGGCCGCGGCTGCCGCGGGAGCCGAGCCGTTGTGGCAGGACACGCAGAAGGTGCCGTAATTGGCGCCGGTCTGGTTGTCGGCCAGCAGGATCGGAGCGGTCAGACCGGCAGGATTAGTGGTCTGCTGGATAGCGCCGTGGATCGAGTGGCACTGGTTGCACGTGAAGCCGACGCCGGTGAAGTGGGTGATGCCCGCCGTGTGGTCACCCAGTGCTTCCGCACCGGTGAAGGGCGTATCATCGTGGCAGGTCTCGCAGTAGGAGTTGTTGGTGACGGTCACGCCGGCCACGGTGAACTTGCCGGTGCCGTTCGGGTTCTGGGTATGCACATCGTGGCAGGCGCCGGCGCCGGAGCAATCGGTGCCGACCGTGGCGTGCTGCTCGAGGGCTGCGTTGAACGCGGTCGCGACACCAGCGCTGGTGACACCACCGTCATGGCAGGTGTAGCACAGTTCCTGCACAGCTGTGAATCCGTTCGTGCCCACAGAGCGAGCCCACAAGTTGGCCCCCTGGGCGTTATGGGGGATGTGGCAGGCCTGACACAGCTTTTCACCAGAACCGGTGAGGTCGTGGTCACTGCCCTGGACAGCAGCCAGCGCGACGACGGGGATCGCCAGACACAAGGCCGCTGCAAGAGTGATTCTCAGCAATTTCACGGTGATGTCCTCCTGAAACGGGTCATTGGTCGAAAGATCGGAACGTGGGCCCCGTTATGGCCCCTTCCTTCATCTATGGTTCAATGCTGAACATGGTGACCGTATTTCGGATACGTTCCACCAACAGCATTTTGCCATCCTGCACGACGACTCCCCGCGGAGTCGTGAAAGTCCATTCATCCTCAGTGGTCCCGATGGCGGATTGGATTCCGCCGTCCATGGCGAAGACCTGGACCATGGAGGACATGGCGTCCGTGACCCAGATCTTGCCGTTGTCGTCGATCGTGATGCCCTTGGGCCGCGCGAAGGCTCCGGCCGACTGGCCGACCTCTCCGAACGTCCGGATGAAATCGCCTTCCAGATTGAATTGCTGGATGCGGCAGTTGATGGGCCCGACCACGCAGATGGTGCCGTCGTCCGTCACCACCAGTTCGTCCGGATACAGCAACTGGCCTTCCGCCGTGCCGCGACTCCCGAAGGACTTCTGGATCCTGCCCTTGTCGTCGGTGATCAGCACCCGGTGGTTGCCCGTGTCGGTCATCACCATGCGCCCGTCCGCCATGACGTGCAGACCGTTGGCGCGCAAGGGATTCATGCCGGCTTCGACCATGACCCGGATCCGGCGCACGAACCGTCCGTCGCTCGAGAAGACCTGGATGTCGTGGCGCTCGATATCGGTGACGAAGACCTCGTCGCTACCGTTGATGAAAACGGTGAAGGGCATCGTGAAGGTGCCGTCGGGGTACTCGGCCGGATCAAAATTGCCCTGCAGTTTCTCGCCGAAGGCGAACTTCAGTTTGCCGTCGGGCCCGAAGCAGACCACACGCGAATTGAGCGCATCCGTGATGAAGATATCGCCGTTGGAGGCGATGGCAGCGTCCGCGGGTTGGTTCAACGCCAACCCGTCGATGCCCTCGGTCATCTCGAAACTCTTGCGCAGTTTCACGGTGATCAGTTCGATCTTGTTCTCTTCCGCCTGGGCGGCTGCAACTTCCTCGGCGGTCATGCCGAACTTGAACGACTGTTCCTCGGACTGGGGGGTCTCGTCGAAATCAGCGTTCATGGCGCTCAACACGTAGTAGTAGGTGACCCCGCGTACGAGACCTTCCTTGTCGACATGGCGCGACCCCTGGGCCGTGCCGATGACCTCGTAGTCCTTGCCCGACGTCTCGGAACGCCAGACGTTGTAGGCGATCGCGCCGGGGACCGGGTCCCAGTTCAGGTAGACCTTGTTCTTGTCCAAGCGGATCCCGACCCAAGTCGGGGCGGTGAAGTCGCCGGCTTGTCCCGGAATCGTG
>JAUUZX010000068.1 GCA_030592025.1 bacterium
CGAGACCACCGTCGGACGACCAGAGTCCGGTCGGCACCAGATCCTGCAGCAGGTCCTCGTCGAAGCGCAGGTCCACTCCCGCTTCCAGCCGCACGGTGTGGTCGCTGACCATACCTTCCACGTGGACCGTGCCGGGGTCCCCCACAAGGGCGACCCGTTCGATTTCAAGAGTGCGGTTCAGGGTGTCGAGACGGACCTCTGCCGGCGCCGCGAGACGGATATCCCGGCCGGCGATCCTCAGGCGCAACGAATCGATCCGCACCGTGGTCAGCGTATCGATGGCGGCGGTGACGCCCAGGTCCAACCGGTCATCGGCGCGATGCGCGGACAGCGCAACCTGCAGCGGCAGTTCCCGCGCCGCCACGTATCGACCCTCGAAACCGAGGGAGTCCACCCGCGTGAGGCCGTCGATGACCACGGAGCCCACCTCGAGCACGGCGACGGCGCCGTCGGCGTCCCGCTCGGCGCGCAGATGAAGGCTCGGCACGGCTAGGCGCCCTGTCTCGTAGCGTCCCGAGAGGTCGAGACGTCCCCGCGGATCCTGGCGCGTGCCGGAAGCCTCCACGGCGAGGCTCACCCCCAGGTCCGCGTCGGCGAACTCCGGTCCCGCCAGGGCAAGCAGGGGCATGGGGCTGGCCAAGTCGGCCTGGACCATCACCTCGAAGTCGTCGCCACGGACACCGCCCGTGCCCTCGACCACCAGGCCCGGTACGTCGACCGCCAGGGTGTCCAGCCTGATATCCACCGTCGCCAACTGCTCCGGGTCGAACGATCCTGTCGCGACCACGCGGGAGCGCCCCCAGCCGGGGCTGCCGCCCAGGTCGAGCTCGAACCGGCCCTGGATTCCTCCGGGGCGGGTGCCCGTCGCCTCTACCACGAATTCCACCGCGATCTCGGCATAGTCTTCGGGCGGCAGGGCCGCCGGCCACCGGTCGGCGGCCACGGCCACGGCCACGAAGGGCGCGGTGAATGCTCCCCGGCCGTCAAGGGTGACGGACGTGGAGTCGATCCGCGCCGTGCCCGTCACGCGCAGCATGGCGGGGGCTGCCCCTCGCCAGTTCGCTTCCATGGACGCCGGACCGGCCGCCGCCACCCGCACCTCGCACGTGTCGATGACGACCTCGCCCCGCAGGGGGCCGTAACGAATATCCACCGCGATGGACGGCATGTCCGCCATCCAAGGCTTCCCGCCGCCGCCGTCGACCCGGCCGCCGCCCCGCAGATGCAGCCTCGCTCCCGTTGCCCCGTGGGCCGCGTCGAACCCGGCCATGATTTCCACGCGTTCAATCCCGACATCCGGAGTGACCACGGCCCGCTCGACCGTCAGCCTGATATCCGCTGCCGCAACCGAGGGGATGTCCGCCGCTCCACCCGGCCTCAACCACGGCACCCGGCCCGCCTCCTGAGCCGGCTCTTCTCGGGTCGCCGACGTGTCCGTCGCCGACGTATCGGCCGCCAGCATGGCGGTCAGTTCCGGCACGTCCAGCCGCGCCACGTCGGCGTCCACGAGGTCCACCAGCAGGTCGTGCCGGCGCAGGGCCCCGAGATCCAGATCCACCACCAGACGCCTGACATGGAGCACGGTGTCGCCGTAAGCCGCCCTCGCAGTGGGCGACTCGGTCCGCCACACCAGGTCGTCAAAGCGCAGTTGCCCGAACTCCGGCCAAGCCAGTTCACCGGTCTCAAGGATGCCGGGCAGCCTCGCGTCGGCCAAACGCACCGCCACGCCGAGCAGACGAGCGCGTACCGGACCCAATGACAGGAGCCCGCTCCCGAGCAGAACCACGACGACGAGCAGCACGACCACTCCCCGCAGCCCGCGCCACGCCCGGCCCAGCCACCGGCGCCGACGGCCGGTTTCTTTTTTATCGCGCCCTACCATGGGTAACCGATCCCGAAATGCCACAGGGTGGACGGTTCCGACCAGCGCATCTCGGTCAGGTTCCAGGCGTGGCCGACACGCAGGGGGCCGAGGGGCGTGCGCACGTCCAGCCCGACACCCACGGCCACGCCCACGTCAGCCAGGGAGGCGTCGCTCAAGTGCTCCCACACCTGACCCGCGTCGATGAAGGCCGCGCCGTCCAGTATCCAGAAGAGGTGCGACCGGACTTCGGCGCCCCCCAGGGCGACCGACTGGCCACCACGGGGATTGTTGGCGGAGTCCCGCGGGCCGAGCTTCCGCCGTGCGTACCCCCGCATGCTGTTGTAGCCGCCGGCGTAGAAGCGACGGTTCGCCAGGAGGTCGATGTTGTCACCCAGCGGTCGGGACCAGCCGTATCGCCCGCGAGCGGTCACCACGAGGCGGCTGCCGAGGGCGTGGTACGCGGTCCCGTCCAGCTGGAGCTTGAGGTAGGAACTGCCCCAGACCGGCGAGGGCGGGGCCACCGTGACCGCCGTCTTCAGGTACCCACCCCGCGTGGGGTAGAGCATGTTGTCGGTCCAGTCCCACTTGCGGTCGAACCAGGTCTCGAGCAGCCAGTCCTGCTCGTCGGGGATGTCGTCCACGTCGGGCGAGTAGGTCTCCACCTTCACGTGGGAAATACCGATACCCACGTTCATCATGGCATGGCCCCGGGGCCGGAAGGACTGAACGAACTTGAGCGCGTACTCCCGGGACAGGTAGGCATCCTCGTCCTCGAGCATCCATTGGCTGCCCAGGGAGCTGCGGGCACGGGGCGAAAGCCACCCCAGCCAGAAGACCTCGGCGCCGAGGCTCCGGTCGTGGGAAGCGTAGGTGCCGTGGGCGTTGAAGCCGCGTCCCTTTCGGAAGAGATTGCGGTGGGTCCAGCCCGCGCGCACCACCCAGGGGTTGTCGGTCCAGGTGCCCACCGACATGCGCCAGGAGCGCATGCGGGCATCGGTAAGGCGGGCCGTCAAGTCCAACTCGCCGGGGCCGACGGGTTCGGTGGCCAGCTCGACATGGCCGAAGAGCTGGGTCGCCCGCAGATCGGATGCTCCCTCGGCGAGCATGGTGGCGCCATAGTCCACCCCCTCGTCGATATCCATCACGCGCCGCGCCACGGGCACCAGGTCCTCGGCACAGCCGGTGACCCGCACCGATGTGATGGTGGTGAAATCCCCCGGCGTGATGTCCAGCCGCAGGTCGATCAGGCCCAGGCCGACGGCCTCCAGACCCAAGGCGACCTTCACCGTGGCGTAACCCGCGTCCTGCAGCCAAATCCGGAGAAAGCGCACCATGGCGTCGACATCCTCGTCGACGAGAGGCTGCCCCAACGGCGGCAGGTGGGCATCCGTGCTGTCCGGCGGGGTGACACCGGCGGGCCAGCCGACGTATCGACGGGCCCTCAGCACCATGGGCGTCCCCGGCGAGACGACGATCTCGAGCTTCAGGCTGCGAGCCGGGGCGTCCGTCTCGAACCGGGTCTTCACCCGTGAGGCGGGGTAGCCGCGGCGGGCGAGGAAGAGGCGGATCCGACGCAGGTCGTCATCCAGGGTCTTCGCGTGGAAAGCGGGCCTGACGCGCCCGCGCAACAACTTCCACTGCCCACGCGATTCGAGACCGGCCACCGCCTCGGTGGCTAGCTCCCCCGGCAATCCACTGACCTCGAATCCGCGTACTTCCCAGCCGTTGAAGCGCATCCAGGCGCCCGGCTCGACCGTGGCCGATTGGCCCGAGGCCACACCGGCCTGCAGGCACAGTGCCAGGACCAACCACGCGGGCCACGAGAGGCGGCTCGAAGGGATGTGGGGAACGGTGATCATACCGTGAAGACTAGTGCGGTGGCGTCCCCTTGTCCATGTTCGGGGCGCGCTTCCCGGGTCGGTTTCCGGTCGGCTCAATCGCTGTCAAGCGTCTCCCGCACCTTGGCTGCCAACCCCTGACTCGAGAAGGGCTTCTGGAGGAAGTTCACCTTCTCGTCCAGCACGCCATTATGGGCGATCACGTCAGCCGTGTAGCCGGACATGAACAGGTGCCTGATGTCGGGCCGGGTGGCCAGGAGTTTCGCGGCCAACTCCTGGCCGTTCATCTCGGGCATCACCACATCAGTGATGAGCAGGTGGATCTCGCCGGCATGGTCCCCGGCCAGACGGATGGCCTCGTCCGGCGTGGCGGCCGCCAGAACGGAGTAGCCCTGGCCCTGGAGCATCCTCCTGGTCAACTCCAGGATCGCTGATTCATCCTCCACCAGCAGGATGATCTCGTGGCCTTGTCGGGACGTCTCCACCTGAACCGCCTTCGGCACCGGAACTGCGGTGGCCGCATGCCGGGGCAGGTAGATCCTGAAGGACGTGCCCTGACCCGGCTCGCTGTACATGCTGATGAAGCCGCCGTTCTGCTTGACGACGCCGTAGACCATGGCCAGCCCCAGGCCGGTCCCCTGCCCCAGTTCCTTCGCGGTGAAGAACGGCTCGTAGATCCTGCTCTGGGTCGCCTTGTCCATGCCGCAGCCGTCATCGATCACCACCAACAGCGCGTAGTCTCCGGGGATGGCGCCCGGATGATCCGCGCAGTAGGCGTCGTCGAAGTGGGCCGACCCGGTTTCGATGATGACCTTGCCCACACCGTCAATGGCATCCCGGGCGTTGACGCACAGGTTGGCCAGGACCTGGTTGATCTGCGTCACATCCACCTTGACCAATGCCACGTCGGCCCCCGGCAACCAGGTGAGATCGATGTCCTCGCCGATGAGCCGCCGCAGCATCCTGAGCATGTCCTCGACGGTCTCGTTCAGGTCGATCACCTCGGGTGCGATGGCCTGCTTGCGGGCAAAGGCCAGCAGTTGGCGCGTGAGGTCCGCCGAGCGCTCGGCCGCATGGCAGATCTCCTTCAGGTCGTCATGGAGCGGCTCCGAGGGGTTCAACTGCGTCATGGCCATTTCGGCGCGGCCGAGGATGACCCCCAGCATGTTGTTGAAATCGTGGGCCACACCACCGGCGAGCCGCCCGACGGACTCCATCTTCTGGGCCTGGCGCAGCTGCTCCTCCAGCTTGATCTCTTCGGTGACGTCGCGTTTGACCGCCACGTAGTTGACGGTCACGCCCGCTGCGTCGCGCATGGGCGAAATCGTCGCCTCCTCGGTGAACAGGGAACCGTCCTTCTTCATGTTGGTGATCCGACCGCTCCAGGTTTCGCCTCCTGCAAGCGTCTCCCACATTTCCCTGTAGAAAGCACCGTCGTGCATACCGCTCTTGAGCACGCGCGGGTTCTGGCCGATGGCCTCCTCCTGGGTGTACCCGGTCACGTGCGTGAAGGCGGGATTCGTGTACTGGATCGTGCCCTCGGCATCGGTGATCAACACGGTCTCCGTCGACTGGGCGATGGCTTGCGCCAGGCGCTCGCGCTCCTCCTCGGCGTGCTTGCGCTCGGTGAGGTCCGTCACGATGCCCTCGATGGCGATCGGCTGCCCCGCCGAACCGCGGACCAGCACGTTGCGCTGATGGAGCCAACGCACCTCTCCCGTCTGACCGTGGATGATCTGGAACTCATAGACCGGCGGCATCTTCCCCTTCAGCAACGCCTCCCACTGTTCCTCGAAGAAATCCCGCCAATCCGGATGCACCGCTTCCCGGATCAGCAGAGGAGAATCGAGGAACACCTCGGGGGCGTACCCGAAAATCTCGTTCGCCGCCGGGCTCACATACTCGTAGCGCCCTTCGGGCAGCGACATGCGGTAGATCATGTCCTGGGCGTTCTCCGTGAGGCGACGGAACCGATCCTCGCTCTCACGCAACGCGTCGATCGCCCGCTTGCTCTCGGTGATGTCCTGGAACACGCAGTAGGTCTGACGGAAACCGCCGTCCGGCAGGTAACCGACGCAGCCCTCGAAGGAGATGTCCAGATGGCGCCCGTCCTTGTGCCTTATCTTGAATTGCACATCGCGCACGAAACCGCGCCGCTTGAACTCCGGATAATTCTCTTTGAAATGGGGCTTCCAATCGGGGTGGAGGAAATCAGAAAAATTCTTGCCGATAACTTCTTCGCGGTCGTAGCCAAGGGTTTTCAGCCAAGCCGGGTTCACATCGAGGAAGCATCCCTCCTCGTCGAGGGACTGGTAGGACAGGGGGGCGTTGTCATAGAGCGCCCTGAATTTCTCCTCACTGGTCTTCAGCGCCTCCTCAGCCTCCTTGCGGTCCGTGATGTCCCGGAATATCTCCAGCTTGGAGACCGAGCGGTCCGTATTGGTCAGCAGCGTGTCCACCAGATCGTAGGTCCTGCCGTTCTTGAACGAGGTCCACTCCCAACGCACGGTTTCGCCGGTGAAGACCTCCGGACTCTTGCACCAGGGGCAGACGTCCTGCCGGTCACGGAAATAGTCGTAGCACTTCCGCCCTTCATAGGGACCAAACTCCTCGACCAGCACCTGGTTCACGTACTCGATGTTGTATTCCTGATCGACGATGTACAGGCCGTCGTTCATGGCGCCGAAGACGGATTCCAGCTTGTCCCTCTCGGTCCGCAACTCCGCCGTACGTTGATCTACCTCGTTCTCCAGGTTCTCCTGGTGCCGCACGAGATCGTCCCGAACGCGGAACAACCGACGATTCAATACGATGACGTAGACGGTGATCAGGACGAGGAAGAAAACCGCACCGACGACGAGCAGAACAGGCCCCCGGTGCTGGCGCGCGGCCTGCGAGAGTGTCATGCGGCCGTGGTCCCCATAGGGCCCGACGCGCAGTTCTCTCATGAGGTTGTGCACACGGCCGTCATCAACGACCGTGGTCCAACCCGTGTAGCCACCGGCAACCGCCGCGGGATCGTCCCGGGACATGGACAAGAGAACGGTCGCTACTCGTTCGGTCAGTTCCTTCGGGGTCGCGCTCAGCGTTGCGAAGGACCATTCCGGATAGTGACGCGTGCTGTGGAGGTAGGGGTGACCGTCATCCAACGCATCGAGGACCTTGACCGCCCCCGCCTCCACCATTCCCTGCTCGATGAGTTTCTCGATGATTCCGGTGCGGACCGTGCCGATGTCGACCTCGCCGTCCAGGACGGCATGCACGACCGGCGCCTGGGTCCCGCCCGGCGAAAAAAGAACTTCGGAGCATTCGGTGAAGGGATCGATGCCGAGATCCTTC
>JAUUZX010000515.1 GCA_030592025.1 bacterium
GGAGAAACTCTCGCTGCCGCTGGTGCCCATGGTCTTGCGCATGATGAAGGCCATGCCGCGGATGACCCACTGCATGACGCCCAGGTGGTAGAGCAGCGCCATCAGGCTCGAGAAGAAAATGATCGTCGGCAGGATGTGGATGACGAACACCGTGCCCACGGGCACCAGCTGGCCGGTGACCGAGTCGGTGACCTGGATGAACCCCTGCTCGGGGCTGATGTAGGTGACGAGGTCCTCGCTCGTGCGGTAGAGGTTGCCCCACATGAAGGCGGCGCCGGCGTCGGTGAAGCCGAGCAGGCGGGTGACGAAGGTCCGCGCGCCGCCGAAGACCGCGGTGCCCCAGGGCGTGCGCAGCAGCAGCACGGCGAGGGAGAGCTGGAGACCCACGCCCCACAGGGTGGAGCGCCAGGGGAACCGGCGTCGGTTGTTGCTCAGGGCCCAGGCCATGGCCAGCAGGACGACGATGCCGAGCAGGGAGATGAGGTTCTGCACGTGAGGGGCCTCCGGGGGCGCGGGGGACGTGACGACGGGTCAGCCATTATCGCCCGGCGCGGCGGCCGGGTAAACCGTGAATCGACCTCGCTCGCCCCTGCCTTGATTCAGCCGAATTGACAGCCCCGGGGCCGCCGGGTATCTTACGCCCATGCTAGAATCGGAACGGCATCCTCTTCCCCCCGTGATCATCGGCGTGGCCGGTGGTTCCGGGTCGGGTAAGACCACGGTGGCCGTCCGCCTGCGCGAGGGATTCCCCAAGCGCACGATCCAGATCATCCACCACGACTCCTACTACCACGACAGCTCCCACCTGCCGATGGACGATCGCCTGGGCGTGAACTACGACCACCCCGCGGCTTTCGACACGGATCTGCTGGTGGAGCACGTGGAGTGCCTGCGGCGGGGCGAGGCCATCGACGTGCCGCGCTACGACTACTCCACCCACAGCCGGCGGGCCGAGGCGGAGCACGTCGAACCGGCGGACATCGTGTTCATCGAGGGCATCCTCGTCCTCGAGTCGGAGAAGCTGCGCAATCTCATGGACATCAGGCTGTACGTGGACGTGGACGCCGACGAGCGGGTGCTGCGGCGCCTCGTGCGGGACATCCACGAGCGGGGCCGCACCGTCGAGTCGGTCATCGAGCAGTACCTGACGGTGGTCAAGCCCATGCATCTGCAGTTCTGCCTGCCAAGCAAGCGGTACGCCCACCTGATCATTCCCGAGGGCGGCCACAACCAGGTGGCGATCGATCTCATCGCCGCCAAGATCCAGGAAATATTCTACGAGCGTGACCGGCTGCGCGGAGCGGTCGGCAACCCCAAAACCTGACGGAGGGGCACCGTGACTTTCGACGACCAGGAATACCTTCAGCGTTACCCCTTCATCGACCGCATCCTCATCAGCAGCGAGGAGATCCAGCTGCGCATCCGGCAGCTCGGCAACGAGATCTCCCGGGCCTACGAGGGCAGGGTGCCCATCCTCGTCTGCATCCTGAAGGGGGCGTACCCGTTCCTCGCGGATCTGACCCGCTGCCTCGCCATCGAGCACGAGGTCGATTTCATGGCCGTCTCCAGCTACGAGGGCGGCACCCAGAGCACGGGCGTGGTGAAGATCGAGAAGGACCTGAGCAGCAACATCACCGACCGGGACGTCATCCTGGTCGAGGACATCATCGACACGGGGCTGACCATCAGCCACCTGGTCGAGCTGCTGGAGACCCGCAACCCGAGCAGCATCCGCGTCGCGGCGTTGCTGGACAAGAAGCCGGCCCGCAAGGTCGACGCGCCCCTGCACTACACGGGCTTCGAGATCCCCAAGGAGTTCGTTATCGGCTACGGCCTGGACTACGATCAGAAGTACCGGAATCTGCCGTTCATCGGCATCATGAAGGCCTAGGAGGATCATGAGCGACCAAGCGCCCACGCCCCGCACCTTTCGCGAGGCCCTGACCTTCGACGACGTCCTGCTGGTGCCGGGCTACAGCGAGATCATCCCCAAGGACATCGACACCTCCACGCAGGTCACCGCGGGCATCCGTCTGCAGATCCCCTTCCTTTCCGCCGCCATGGACACGGTCACCGAAGCCGACATGGCCATCGCCGTGGCGCGGCAGGGTGGTCTGGGCGTCATCCACAAGAACATGGAGCCGCGTCTTCAGGCGTCGGAGGTCGAACGGGTCAAGCGGTCCGAGTCGGGCATGATCACCAAGCCCATCACCCTGGGACCGGACAAGCGCATCGACGAGGCCCTGGCCCTGATGGGCCACTACAAGATCAGCGGCGTGCCCATCACCGAGGGCGAGAGGCTGGTGGGCATCCTGACCAACCGTGATTTGCGTTTCGTGAAGGACACGCGCCAGGCCGTCCGCGAGGTCATGACCAGCGAGAACCTGGTCACCGTACGCGAGGGCACGACCCTCGAGGAGGCCGCGGACATCCTCCACGAGCACCGCATCGAGAAGCTGCTGGTGGTCAACGGGGGTGGCGAACTGCGCGGTCTGATTAC
>JAUUZX010000206.1 GCA_030592025.1 bacterium
AAGTCCATGGACCTGGGCTGGAAACTCTTCCGGCCGCTGGCCGAGATCGTTCTCTGGGGCATGGAGTTCCTGCGCCGGTACATCCCGAACTACGGGGTGATCATCATCGTCTTCTCGGTGCTGACGAAACTCCTCTTCTACCCCTTGACGCGGAAATCGACCGAGTCCATGAAGAAGATGCAGGAGCTGCAGCCGAAGCTGAAGGTCCTGCAGGAGAAGTACAAGAAAGACAAGGAGAAGCTGAACCAGGCGACGATGAGTCTCTACAAGGAGGAGAAGGTGAACCCGCTCTCGGGATGCCTGCCCCTGCTCGTGCAGTCGCCGGTCTTCATCGCCCTGTACCAGGCGCTCAGCCACACGATCGCCCTGAGGGGCCAGCCCTTCGTGCTTTGGATGAACGACCTGTCCCAGCCCGACGCCCTGACGCAGCTGCCCTTCTCGCTGCCATTCCTGGGCTCGGACCTCAACGTGCTTCCCATCCTCATGGCCGTGGCCATGTACTTCCAGACCAAGATGACCCCGACCAGCGGCGCCGGCGGCCAGATGGCCGCCATGAACACGATGATGCCGCTGATCATGGTCTTCATCTTCTACAACATGCCGTCCGGTTTGGTGCTGTATTGGCTCATCAACACGCTGATGCAAGGCTACCAGACCTGGAGAATCCACCAGACGGCACCCAGCAAGGGAGCTCAGACAGCATGACCGACAAGGTTGAAATCCAAGGCAAGACCGTGGACGAAGCGGTCAGCGAGGCGCTGCTCAAAATGGGCGCGCGCCGTGACGAAGTCGATGTCACCGTTCTCGAGGAGCCCAAGTCCGGCTTCCTCGGCCTGCTCGGCGGACGCCCGGCGCGGGTCGTGGTGCGCAAGCGCCGCCGCGGCGGCGGCCAGCGTGATTTCCGGCGGAACGAGAACGGCCACACCGCCCATTCCCTGGACGGACGCAACGAAGGCGGCCGCGGCCGCCGCGGCGGAGGCGGGCGTCGGCCCGCAGCGCGTCCCGATCGGGACGAGGCTTCTTCCCGTGGGGGGAGGGGGGATGGCCGCCAGGACGGTCGTCGTGATGGCCGCCGCGATGGCCGGAACGATCAGCGCAACGATCAGCGCAACGATCAGCGAAACGACCAGCGAAACGACCAGCGCGGGGACCAGCGTGGGGACCAGCGCGGTGGCCGGCGTGATGGCCAGCAGAATGAACAGGGGGCCGACGGCGAGCAGCGCCGCGAAGGCTCAAGCCGTCGCCGTGGCAGCCGCGGGGGCCGGGGTCGTCGGGGCGGATCGCGCCGCGGGGGTGCCGATGTGCGGAACGAGCAGCAGAACAGCCAGCAGAACGAGCAGCGGAATGCCGCGCCGCAGAACGAGGCCAGGTCCGAGCGTCGAGACGATGGTCGACGAGATGGACGCGGCGACGGTCGCCGCCCCGCTCGCCGTGATGAGGTGCCGAACCAGGCCCGAAGCAACGACGGTAATGGCAGCCGCAACGAGCCGCGTGGCGAGAACGAACGCAGCGAGGGGTCGAGCCGGAGCCGCGGTCGTCGGGGCGGACGAGGTCGCGGTCGCCAGAACGAGGGACCGCGGGATTCGGTGCGGGAGAACCTGGCGGCGTCGGCCATGGACGACATGGCGACCATGAGCCAGCCGCCGCAGATCATCGAAGACCACCCGATCACCACCCGCGAGCGCGCGGAAAGAACCCGTGGTGAGTCGGCCCCGGCCGACGCTTCTGCGGGGAGTCCGGAAAGCGCGCCGGAGGAGAACCGCGAGGCACCGGTGGCGGCCCGTGTGGACAGCCAGCCCCAGGATGTCGAGGCGGCGGATCGCCCGGCGCCCGGGCGTTCCGTGGCGCGAGTTACCGAGGGTGTGGAGCCCGAGAACAAGGGACCGGAGACGGCGATCATCACCGGTGTTTCAGCCGTCAAGTACGCCAAGGCCGTGCGCGACGTGCCCGAGGACCAGATCGACGCAACCCTCACCGAGATCACCAGCGGCATGCTGGCGCGCGCGGGCTTCCCGTGCCGGTGCGAGGTCAAGCCCGGTGAGTACCGGCTGGTGAAGATCGTCACCGACGACTCCAGCGCCGGCATGCTCATTGGTCGGCAGGGCCAGACCGTCGACGCCATCGAGCACATCGTCGAGCGCATGGCCCACACGGTGGCGGGCGATCGGGTGCGCATGAACCTCGACATCAACAACTACCGACGTCGTTGCGAGGAGACGCTGGAGGACCGGGTCGCCAACGCGGCGGACGAGGTGCGTCGCACCGAAGCCGAGGTCCACATGCAGGACATGAACGCCCGGGACCGCCGCATCGTGCATCTCGAGGCCGAGAGCATGGGCCTCTGCACCTGGACCGTGGCGGACCGCGGCACCAAGCACGTGGTGCTTGGCCTCGTGGACGGATCGGCGAAGGTTGACGAAGAACCGGTCGTCATCGAGAGTGGCGACATCGAGGTCGAGATCGTCGAGATGCCTCCGGTCGAGAACGACGACGCGTAACGCGGGAACGTCGGGCTGGAAAGTTGGATGGACGGGGCGGCGGAGGCGTCGCCCCGTTCGCGTACCGGGGAGGTGGACATGATCGGCACCACCATCGTGGCCCAGGCCACACCCCCGGGCGAGGGCGGATTGGCTGTCCTGCGGCTCAGCGGACCCGACGCGTTGGCCATCGCTCGACGGGTGTTCACATCCCGGAAGTTCGGGGTCGAGGTGGATAGCCATCGGGCGGTATACGGTATACTGCACGCCCCCAAGTCCGGCCCAAGTGATGATATTTCAACGGTTAATGAGATCGACCGTTGCCTGATTCTGCCCATGTTGGGGCCCCGCTCCTACACCGGTGAAGACACTGTGGAGTTCCATTGCCATGGCGGCCGAGCCGTCGTCAGGCAGGCCCTGGCCGCTTGTCGGGAGGCCGGCGCGGAGCCGGCGACCGCGGGCGAATTCACCCGGCGCGCGTTCCTCAACGGCAAGCTCAGCCTCGACCAGGCCGAGGCCGTGGCGGACCTCGTCGGCGCCCGGGGCGAGCAGTCGGCACGTGCGGCCCTGCGCCAATTGCGCGGTGGTCTCGATGGCCAGTTGCGCGACCTGGAGCAACCCCTGCTCCACCTCCTCGCCCACCTCGAGGGGAGCTTCGAATTCCTCGACGACGAGGACGTCGACGTGACCCCCGACGAGATCCTGGCGACGGTGCACGAGGCCGACGCCGCCATGGCCAAGCTCCTCGCCCTCGCCCCCGCCGGCCGCCTGCTGCGCGACGGCGTGCAGGTGGTGCTGGCGGGCCCGCCCAACGTCGGCAAGAGTTCGCTCTTCAACGCCCTTGTCGGGGACGACCGCGCGATCGTCGACGACGAACCGGGCACGACCCGTGACGTGGTGAGCGAGCGGGTCGAGCGGGCAGGGGTCGTCTTCGTCTTCCATGACACGGCGGGCCTGCGTGGGGATGGCGGCCGGGTCGAGCACAAGGGCATGGATCGCACCCGGAGCGAGGTCGGCGCGGCGGATATCGTGCTCGACCTGCGGGGGTCCGGTGATCGGGACCGCGCGGCGGCGATCGTGAGCGAAGCGCCGGTGATCGTCGTCGGCACCAAAGTGGATCTGGGCCCGCCCGCGGCAGGGGTCGATGTGGCGACGTCGAGTCGGGACGGTTCGGGCCTGGAGGAGTTGTGGGAGCGCCTGGAGGCCGAGGTCCGTGAGCGCGGGCTGGCGGAGGCCGTGGGCCTAGGTGTCGTGCTGAACGAGCGCCACCGCGCGCGCCTGGGCCAGTGCCGGGACGACCTGACCGAGCTCGCCGGCCTGCTCGCGGTGGAGCCTCCGGCCGGCAACGAGGTGATCGGCACCATGCTGGCGTCGATCCTCGGCCGGCTGGGCGAAATTTCGGGCCGCGTATTCACGGAACACCTGCTCGAAGCGGTCTTCAGCAAGTTCTGTGTTGGAAAGTAACCCGTTGAATATAAACAAATTAGACGTAATCGTGGTGGGCGGCGGGCACGCGGGTATCGAGGCGGCCCTGGCCGCGGCACGCCTCGGTGCGTCCACGGTCCTCGTGACCCACGATCCCCTCGAGGTGGGTCGCATGCCCTGCAACCCGGCCATCGGCGGCCTGGGCAAGGGCCACCTCGTGCGGGAGATCGACGTTCTCGGTGGCGAAATGGGCGTGGCCATCGACGAAACCGGCATCCAGTTCCGCATCCTGAACCGCAGGAAGGGGCCGGCGGTGCAGTCGCCACGGGCCCAGGCCGACAAGCATCTCTATCAGGAGCGCATGTCCCGGGTCGTGGCGGCGACCCCAGGGTTGACGGTTCTCGCCGGCAACGTGGCGGGGCTCCTGACCGAACCCCTCGACCGTCCGCCCGCCGTGGGCCGCGTGACCGGCGTGCGCCTGGACGACGGCCGCGAGGCGCGGGCCCCCCGGGTGGTGCTCTGCACGGGGACGTTCCTCAAGGGCCTCATGCACACCGGCGACGAGCGCACGGTGGGCGGACGGGAGGGCGCGGCGAGCGCCGAGGGCCTCAGTGGGGACCTGCGGGCAGCGGGCTTCGATCTCAAGCGCCTGAAGACGGGGACCCCGCCCCGCCTGCGTCTGGACAGCATCAACACCGCAAAACTCGAAGCACAGCAAGGGGATAGCCCCCCCGAGCCGTTCTCGTTCCGCACGGGCGCGTTCGCTCCGGACCAGATCGCCTGTTGGTTGGCGTACACCAACGCCCAGACCCATCGGCTCATCGAGGCCTCTCTCGACCGCTCT
>JAUUZX010000457.1 GCA_030592025.1 bacterium
GGCGCTTCGGGGATGGATGTTGGGCTGCCCGACGGGCAGATGGGCAACTCCGAGGTGGGGCACCTGACCATCGGCGCGGGCCGGGTCGTGAACCAGGAGCTCGTGCGCATCGGCAAGAGCCTCGCCGAGGGCGACTTCGCCCGGCGTCCGCCCTGGACCGAGTTCGCCCGGCGCGCCGTGGAAGGCACCGGTCGCCTCCACCTGCTGGGCCTGGTCTCCCCGGGGGGTGTGCACAGCCACACCGACCACCTCTACGGCATCGTGGCCGAGGCGCAGCGGGCGGGCATCAAGGAGATCTTCGTCCACGCGTTCATGGACGGTCGGGACACCGACCCCCGCAGCGGCGAGGGCAACCTGCGGGATCTGCAGGCCAAGCTGAAGGAGATCGGCGCGGGCCGCATCGCCACCGTGACCGGTCGCTACTGGGCCATGGACCGGGACAAGCGCTGGGACCGGGTCGAGCGGGCCTGGAACGCCCTGGTGGAGGGCGACGGCGCCGTCACCGCCACGGATCCGGTGGCCGCCCTGGCTGCCAGTTACGCCGGCGACGTCACCGACGAGTTCGTCGAGCCCACGATCATCGTGGGGGACGACGGTGGGCCCCTGGCCACGGTCCGGGACGGCGACAGCGTCTTCTTCTGGAATTTCCGGGCCGACCGGGCCCGCGAACTGACCTGGGCCTTCATGCAGGACGACTTCGACGGCTTTCCCCGCGCCCACCGCCCCGCCGTGAACTACCTGTGCATGACGCCCTACGACGAATCCATGGGCCTGCCCGCGGTCTACGTCCCCAAGCGTCCGCGGAACGGGTTGGCCGAGATCCTGGCCCGCGAGGGCCTGAGCAACCTGCGCACGGCCGAGACCGAGAAGTACGCCCACGTGACCTACTTCTTCAACGGCGGGCGCGAGGAGCCCTGGCCCGGCGAGGATCGCCGCCTGGTACCGTCGCCCAAGGTGGCCACCTACGACCTCCAGCCCGAGATGAGCGCCCCCGAGGTGGCCGCCGTGGTGAAGGGGGCCTGCGCCGCCGGCGAGCACGACTTGATCGTGGTCAACTTCGCCAACGGCGACATGGTGGGCCACACCGGCGTTTACGACGCCGCCGTCCAGGCCTTCCAGACCCTCGACCGCCTGCTCGCCGAGATCATGCCCCCCAGCCTGGACGCCGGCACCGTCTGGCTGGTCACCGCCGACCACGGCAACTGTGACGAGATGCTCACCGCCGACGGCAGGGTCCTCACCCAGCACTCCCTCCACCGGGTGCCCTTCGTCGCGGTCGGTCGCGACTTCGAGGGCCGGTCCGACGCCCTGCGTGACAGCGATCTCGGGCTGTCCGATATCGCCCCCACAATCCTCAAGATCCTCGGAATATCACAACCCGAGGAGATGACGGGACAATCCATCATAAAATAAAGTTTATCCCCAGAACTTTTTACGACATATTGGTCTCACGTATCGACCGTGACCCCAGGGATGTGTTATAATTCCCCGTCACATTAGACACGACCAGTACTTGGTTGTTTGACCCAATTCGAGCGAGGGGGGTGAGGCCCAACCGATGCCAGGTTCCACGCATTTTTTGTGGGTTTAGTACGCGCGCCCGCTTTCCACTCTCGAGTCCATCCACTTGACACCCGGATTTTCGAGTGAGAGTTCACGAGCTTCATGACCCCCTGATGCAAGGAGACCGAAAAGATGAGGAAGCATCTTTTCCACGCGGCACTCGTCCTGTGCCTCGTGATGACCAGCGGCCTGGCCCTGGCCCAGACTGCGACCGATTGCGGTACCATTCAGAACTACACGGTTGCCGGCGTGCCCGACAGCCCCCTCGTTGGCCAACTGGTGTCCATCACCGGTACGGTCTATGTGCAGCCGGGCACCTTCAACGGCGGCACGACCTACGTCATGGACGCCACCGGCGGCGTCTCCTTCTACCTGCAGGCCAATGGCCTGCTCATCGGTGACGAGATCGAACTGACCGGTACGGTCGGTGACTACTCCGGTGAGATCCAGATCAACGGCGCCAGCTTCGTGCCCGCCGTGAGTGGTGTGGCCACCGTGCCCACTGAACTGACCATCCCGCAGATCCTCGGCAGCTACGACCACATCGGCTCCTTCGTCCGGACCGTCGGCGTGGTGACCGAGATCGACCCGAGCGTCCCTGCGGTCTCCAACGGCTCGTTCAAGATGATCGACGGCGCCTCCGACACGCTCATCTGCTACGTGGACAAGGACACGGGCATCGAGCTGAGCGCCATGGCCATCGGCGACACCTATCAGGTGGACTCCCCGGTCGTGAACTACAACGGCCTCATCGAGCTCAAGCCCCGCATGCAGTCCGACCTGGTCGAGAACCCCGGCGGCGACACCGTGCCGGTGATCGCCAACGTGGATTGCGCGAACTGGGTGCCCCTGGCTGCCGATGCCATCGTCGTCGAGGCGGACATCTCGGACGACAGCGCCGTCACCTCGGCCCTGGTCTTCTACCGTGAGAACGACAACGACAATCTCACGCCCGGCTCGTGGTCCTCGGTGACCATGACCAACGTGGGCGGCGACGCCTACGAGGGCACCATCCCCGGCGGCTTCACCAACGAGATCGTGGAGTTCTACGTCCAGGCCACGGACGACGGCGCCCAGACCGTCACCAGCCCTGGCAACGCCCCCATCGGCGTGTTCTCGGTAGCTGTCGGCCTGACGAGCATCTACGAGTTCAACACGGTGCACCCGGACAGCCTGAGCCAGTCCAACAACTACAATGGCAAGTATGTCA
>JAUUZX010000363.1 GCA_030592025.1 bacterium
CCCCGTGGTGTATGGCATCGTCACGGCCGAGACCCTGGACCAGGCCATCGAACGGTCGGGCACCAAGGCCGGCAACAAGGGCTTCGACGCCGCCCTGACGGCCCTGGAGATGATCGATCTCTGTGCAATCATCGACGAAGGCTGAGGAACCGGATGGTTGAGTACACCCGCCCGGCGCCGGACGAGTACGCGCCCTACTTCCAGACCTACCTGGACGACGTGCCGGCGGACGTCCAGGACATCATGAAGCACCTGAAGAAGCAGGGGCTGATCTGGCTCCAACTGTTGCGCCAACTGGACGACGCCCGGGCCGAGTACCGCTACGCCCCGGACAAGTGGTCCATCAAGGATATGGTGGGCCACCTCATCGACACCGAACGGCTTTTCACGTTCCGGGCCCTGTGGATTGGGCGAGGCGCTCCCCAGGACCAGCCGGGGATGGACGAGAACGCCTGGGCGAAGGTGTCGGGGGCCCACGCGCGGCCGTTGCCGGGGCTGTGGCGGGAGCAGCATGTCTGCCGCACCGACCACGTCTACCTGTTCCGGAGCCTGGACGCCGACGCGGTCGGGCGGCAGGGTACGGCCGACGGCAAGGCGTTGACGGTGCGGGCGATACCCTGGATCATCGCCGGGCACGAGAAGCATCACCTGGATGTCCTGCAGCAGAGGTACGAGATCGGGTAAGGTGGCGCCCGGGAAGCGGCTCCAGCCGTGCGGGGCACGAATCGAGCAACTTGCCTCGTCCCGGAAAATGGCCTAGATTTGGCCCGGGGAACTTTCGATTTCCCTTTGTTTTTTGCACGAGGGTGCATGCCGGCCACGCCGGAACCCGATCTTTGACAGGAGCATAGTTCGTGGGCAAACGCAGAAAGGGCCGGGAAATCGTCCTGCAGTCCCTGTACGCCTCCCGCATCAGCGGGGTCGCACTGGGGACCGCGGTGAAGGACCAGCTCGATCGCCGCGAATCGGCGGACGAGTCGGCCGATTTCGCCCGCGACCTGGCGGGCAAGATCGTCGACCACCGTGCCGACCTGGACGCCTGGCTGGGTCAGCTGGTGAGCGCGGGCTGGAGCCTCGACCGCCTCGGCATGCTCGAACGCGCCGTCATCACCATGGGCCTGGCCGAGCTCCGCTTCAGCCCCGACGTGCCCTGGCGGGTCGCCATCAACGAGGCCCTGGACCTGACCCGCCGCTACTGCGACGACGACGCGGTCGGCTTCGTCAACGGGGTGCTGGACAAGGCGGCCGCCGAAACCTACCCCGACCTGCACGGCAAGCCGAGGACCGACCAGGGAGATCAGGCGTGAGGGTTTCCACCCCCGAGCACTGGCAGCGCTTCTGGGAGGAGGCCGACCACCTCGAACTGGACGATGTCTACGGGACGGACGGCCGCATGGTGCGCGAGGTCTTGCTTCTGGGCGACCCCGCCGGCAAGCGGATCCTCGAGGTGGGGGCGGGCACCGGCCGCGACGCCGTGACCCTGGCCCGGGCCGGCGCCGAGGTGCTGACCCTCGACTACGTGAAGGGTTCGTTGCACCTGACGATCAAGGCCGCCGGCGCCTCCGGCGTCAAGGTCGCCCCGGTCTGTGGCGACGCCCTAGACTCGCCCTTTGCCGACGGCACCTTCGACGTCATCTTCCATCAGGGTCTGCTGGAACACTTTCGCGACGTGCGGCCCCTGCTCGGGGACAACGCCCGCATCCTCAAGCCGGGCGGCCATCTCATCGTGGACGTTCCCCAGACCTTCCACTACTACACCGTGGGCAAACAACTGCTGATCGCCCTGGACAAGTGGTTCGCCGGCTGGGAGACCCAGTTCACCATCGGACAACTCGAGGACCACGTGCAGCGCGAGGGGCTGGGTGTCGTGCGCAGTTACGGCGACTGGATGGTGCCCGGCCTCTGGTACCGCGCCCTGCGCAAGATCCTGCTGACGCGCCTGGGGTGGAAGCTGCCCATGCATCCGGAACCGGTGCCGCCGCTGGCCCGATTGGGTGAGAAGTGGCGGGGCTGGTTCGGCACCAAGCGGGCGTCGCTGTACACCATGCCCACCATCGGGGTGGTGGCCACGAAACCGGACGTCCGGACCATGGAGGGCGTGTCCTGAGACTGCTGGCTGTCAATTGGCGTGACATCGGCGACCCTCTCGGTGGCGGGGCGGAACTCCACCTGCACGAGATCCTCAAGGGAGCCGTGGCTGCCCGCTGGCAGGTGGACATGGTGGTGGCGGGTTACGCCGGGGCGCCGGCCCGAGAGACCGTCGACGGCATCGACATCCATCGCCGGGGACACTGGTCGGTGGCCAACTTCGTGCTGCCGGGTCTGGTGAAGAGCCTTCTGCGGTCCCGGCGCTATGACCTGCTGGTCGAGGACATCAACAAGATCCCCTTCTACACGCCGCTCTACAGCCGGGGGGTGCCGGTGCTCGCGGTCGTGCCCCACCTCTTCGGGACCACCGTCTACCGCGAGGCCAACCCGCTGCTGGCGACCTACGTCTATGCCGCCGAGAGCCTGATCCCGCGGGTCTACCGGGACGTGGATTTCGAGGTCATCAGTCCTTCGACCAGGGAGGATCTGGTGGCCAGGGGCATGGATCCGGCGCGTATCCACACCGTCTATTGCGGCCTGGACCACGCACGCTTCACCCTGGCTGAGCCGCCCCCCCGCAGCGAGACGCCCCTGGTGGTCTGCTGGAGCCGCCTGCGCCGCTACAAGAGCAACGACGTGGCCATCCGGGCCTTCGCGCAGATTCGGCGGGAGCTGCCCGCGGCGCGCCTGCTCATCATGGGCCGTGGTCCGGACGAACCCCGGCTGCGCCGCCTCACCGAACAACTGGACCTGACCGCCTGCGTGGAATTCGCGGGCTTCCTGCCCCGGCAGGAACTGGTGGCCAACCTGCACAAGGCCCACGTCTTCCTCAATCCCAGCCCCAAGGAGGGGTGGGGGCTGACGGTGGTGGAGGCCAATCAATGCGGATTGCCGGTGGTAGCCAGTGACCGGCCGGGCCTGCGGGACTCGGTACGCCACGGCGAGACCGGGGCCCTGGTGCCCTACGGTGACCACGCGGCCTTCGCCCGGGAGGCCCTGGTTCTCCTGAAGGATCCGGCGGTGTGGCAATCGCGCAGCGAAGCCGCCCGGCGCTGGGCCGCCGGCTTCGGCTGGCCCCGCTGCGTGGAAGAGTCCCTGGCCCTGTTCGAAAAAGTCGCCGGACCGGGAGGGCGCTCGTGAAACGCGTACTGATCTTCCTGGCCAAACTCGTCGTGAGCGCCGGCCTGATCTGGTTCCTCCTGTCCCGCCTGTCCCTGGACGAGATCACCGACGCCATGGGCAGCCCCCGC
>JAUUZX010000506.1 GCA_030592025.1 bacterium
CAGGGCGACCCCGGTCGGGCGGCAGAGGATCGCCACCCTGGGCGCCGGGGAGATCTGCGGGGAGGTCTCGCTGCTCGACGGCAAGCCCCGGTCGAGCCGCGTCGAGGGCGCCGGATCCGGCCGCCTGCTGGTGTTCGACGCCGGAGCGATCGCCGCCCTGGTCGGGCGCGACCTCGAGGTCGAGGTCGGCCTGCTGCGGGCCTTTTGCGGCTCCCTCGCCCGCAAGATCCGCCAGGCCAACGCGGTCATGATCCAGATCATGGCCCCGGAGGCCCAGGCGCCGCGCCGGGCCGTAGGGACGCACGGGGCGAAAGGGGACATCGACGACGAGACCAAGCGCTCGATCCTGCGCGAGCAGGGGATGTCGAGCGCCGAGCTGCAGCAGCTTTCGACCTTTTTCGAGGCCGAGGTCTTCGACGCCGGCGACCCGATCTTCGTCGAGGGCTCACCCGGCGACACCCTCTACATCGTCGCCGAGGGGCAGGTGCGGATCTCGCGCCAGATCCCGGGCATGGGCGAGGAGGCGCTGGCGATCCTCGACCGGGGGGAGGTGTTCGGCGAGATGGCCTGGATCGACTCCAGCCCGCGCAGCGCCGACGCTTTGGCCCACGTCGGGGGCTGCACGGTGCTGGGCATCACGCGCCGCCTGCTCGACGGAACTCTCGACGCCACCGCCGAGACCCACGCCCTGTTCCTGAGGGTCATCTGCCAGGTTCTGTGCCGGCGCATCCGAGCCATGAACGACACCCTGGTCGCCTACCGGACGATGGCGTTTTTCTGACGTCACACGTCAGTCTGACCCCGCCGGCGAACCACCCGTTCCCGTTCCCGTCCCCGATCCCGTTCCCGCTCTCGGACCGCTGAGCGTCGGAGAGAGTTCGCTCTCAACGAGATTCATCTCCTCCGGCGTTCGCGCTGTCGCATCGGGAACGGGTACGGGAAGGGGAACGGGTACGGGGGAGCGCCGAACCTGACTCGACGGAAGAGGCGCCCTCAGCGCTCCACCCGGTACAGGGACGCCCCGCCGCGCTCGACCACCCGCACCACCCCCGGAATACCCTCCAGAGGATCCTCGGCGACCGGGGCGTATGTCCGTCGTTCGACGTCGGCCAGGACCACCCAGCGCACGCGGTAGCGGTCCAGGGCCCGCCGCCTGAGAACCGGGTCGCGGCCGGCGTAGATGAGGGCCAGGTCGGTCCCCCGGGCCGTGATCTCGGCAGGGCTCTGGCCCCTCTGCCGCAGATGCCACTCCCAGCCGAGCACCGTCGGCTGCCCGGTGTGCATGGCCACGCGGGTGTAGTCCCGGTAGGGCGGGCCGGCCGCCTCGGCCACCACCTCGCCCGGCCGCGCCATCGCCTGCAGCGCGCGCGCCACTGTCCAGGTCTGGGGGTCCTGGTCGCGCAGGAAGATCTGTCCGTCCAGGGTGGGCCTGGGGGACAGGATGCGCGGCTGGAGGACTCCCTGGGCGACGCCCAGGGGCAGGTTGACCATGGCCACCGCCTGCAGCGGTAGCCAGGCAGCCACAAGCCACCTGCGACGCGAGCCCCGCAACCGCAGCAGGAGGAGGGCGAGGGCGCAGGCCAGCAGGATCCAGATCCCGTTGTAGACCTTGAACAGGGTGTTCATCCGGTCGACCAGGGTGACGACCTCGCAGCCGGCCACGAGGGCCATGGCCGCGCCGGCCAGGGCCCATCCCAGGCGCGCGAGCCGGTCCTGCTCGCCCACGAGCGCGAAGACCAGGACCACGGCGGCGCCCATGGCCAGCGCAGCAGCCTGTGAGTGGTCGGCCAGGTAGCCCACCGGCGCTGCAACCCCGCCGTGCGGCAGGGCCAGCAGGGCCCGGCGCCGCAGCGAGGCCAGTGCGACCACTGCCATCGGGCCGAGGAACAGCCCGAGGTGGCGCAGCACCGCCCAGGCCGGGGCGAAGCCCTCGCGGGTCAGGTGGACCACACCGCCGCCAAGCCCGGTCCGCGTCCACTGCCACAGCTCGGCGAGGAAGGGCGCGCAGGCCGCGCCCGCGATCAGGGCGGCCAGGCCGAGCCTGAGCAGGCCGACAGGGGCGCGTCGTGAGGCTGCGACGCACCCCACTGCCAGGGCCAGGGTGAGCACCAGCAGGTCCCACGGATTGGTGGCGGCCAGGACGCCGGCCCCGACCCCGCAGGCGGTCGCCGCGACCGCCCACGAACCCGATCGCGGCGCCACCGCGAGTGAGCCCCAGAGCAGTGCGGCCAGGAGCACCGGAAGGGCCAGAAAGTGGGCGTGGAGGTCGGCGAACAGCGCGGTCCACAGCGGGTACTCGTCGATGGCGAAGCCTGGGATCACCCTCGAGGTGGCCCACCACAGGTCGAATAGGCGCCCGTCCCGGGCCAGGCCCAGGAGCCACGGCCATGCCAGGTTGCCGCTGAGGAGGACGAGCAGCGGCGCCACGACGGCAGCCGCAGCGTGCCGCCGCCGGGCGACCGCCAGTCCGGCCCCGGCCAGTAGGGCGGCGGCGAGCGCGGGGAGGGTAGCTGCC
>JAUUZX010000281.1 GCA_030592025.1 bacterium
CCTCGTCCATCATGCCGAGGTACTCGATCGTTTGTTCCCTGTCGTCCAGGTCGTTGCGGATGGCGTAGATGCAATTGCGGACGCCGTTGATGGGGTTGTTGATCTCGTGGGCCAGACCGGAAGCGAGCCGTCCGATGGAGGCCAGGCGCTCGGCGTGCCAGACCTGGTGCTGGGCGCCGAGCAGATCGCGCCGGGACTGGTCCAGGCGTTGTTGCATGCGGTGGAAATGCTTGTAGAGGATCCCGATCTCATCCCGGCGGTAGGGCAGGACGGGCACGGCTCCGGCGTTGAAGTCGAGGGTGTCCATGGCCGTGACCAGGGTCCGTAGGGAGCCGAGGATGCGGCTCAGCATCAGCCACAGGAGCAGCAGCATGATCGACGTGACCGCCGCCGAGAACAGGGCCAACTGGATGAAGGCGCGCCGGATCTGGGCGCGTATGGAATCGGCCTCGATGGCCAGCACAAGGACACCCCACCGGCGGTCCCCCGTGGTCATGGGCAGGACGGTCTCGAGGACCCAGGGGCCCTCCGGCGCACGGGTGATGGTGGTGGCCGGATGCCGGGCCGCGATGATGGCCGGCAGGGCGCCCGAGACCCAGGGTGGATCGCGACGGTCCCAACTCCGGGCGACGACCGCGCCGTCGGGGTCGAGGATGGTGATCGACTGCAGCCGGGTGTTCTGCTCCATGAACATGTCGACGTAGTTGTCGAGGAACCCCTCGGACTGGTACAGGTCCTGGTCGGCGAAGATCAGGGCGTCGATCACGGCGACGGAGAAGGCACGGCTGACGGCCAGCGCGTTGGCCTTTTCCTGGTGCACGAGAGAGCGGCGCCAACTGTAGAGCATGCCCCAGGACAGGGCCGTCATGAGGATGGTGGTCGTCAAGCCGACGGTGAGCAGGATGCGGGCGCGAAGCCCGAGTCGCGGCAGTCCGAAACGTGTCATTCGTCGTCGCCCTTCGTGCGGAACGCGTCCAGGTACTGCTCGCGGTTCACCGCGGTGAAGCCATGGGAGAATTCCTTCGTCCAGGATTCCAGGACCGAACGATCCGCGTCGTCGGCGCGATCAAGATCCAGCAGCAGGTCGCGGATCTCGGCGAGGACGTCGGGCGGGCCCTGGCGGCAGGCGACCAGGGGCGGGCCGGGGATGGGTTCGGAACGCAGGGCGATCCGCAGGCCCTTGTCGCGGTATTCCGTGGCGACCGACTCCTTGACGACCCCCGCGTCGAACTGCCCGCGCAGCACCTGCAAGGCCACGGTCGGGTGGTGGTCGAAGTGGTGGAGCGAGTCGAGGTCGGTGACACTCATGCCCGCGGCGGGCAGCGCGGATCTCTGCAGCCAGTTCCCCGACCAGGACTGGGCCGACGGCAGGGCGACCCGCGCGCCTTCCAGGTCCGCGATGGTCCACACCGTCGACTCGGCCCGGGTCACGAGAACGACCTGGAATGCCGACGTGCCCTGGCTGTTGAGGGGCGCGGCGAGGGGGATGAAATCGGCGTCGGCCTCGACACGACCGAAGATCCACGCACCGAGGAACGACGCGGCTACTTCGCCTCGGCGCAGGTCGTCGACGGCGTCGAGGTAGCTCGTGCTGAGCTTCAACTCGTAGTGGTGGGAGCCCCGTCGATTCAGGTAGTCCATGATCGGTTGGTAACCGGCGTAGATGACGTTCGGGGCGAAGCGCGACACCACGCCGATGCGCACCGGTGGATCCGCGACGGCGGTCGTTCCCGTCGTCGGGTCGGGCATGGGCAAGGGGTCCCGCTGACCGATGTCGCCGAGATCAAACATCACCAGCAGACTCGTCGCCACGAAGAGGGCGGCGAGGACGAGGACCAGCAATCCGGTGCGGCGTGTCATGGGGCCTAGGATAGCCGCTCTGGCGACATTTCGCCAATGAAGTGGCGACATTTCGCCGATCGCCATCGGGTCTGAAATGAAGTCTGTATAACATGTTGTCATGTCGGTAGTTAAAATCAACACCAACATGGGCACACCCATTGCTCTGTCCGCAAAAATGTCTCAGACCAAGGAGGGTGACGTCATGGGCAAGGAAATCGAACGCAAGTTCCTGGTGCGCGGGGAGGCCTGGAAAGAGCTGGGCGAGGGCACGCTCTACCGTCAGGGCTACCTGAACTCGGCCAAGGAACGCGTCGTGCGCGCGCGGACCATGGGCGACCGCGCGGCGTTGACCGTCAAGGGCATCACCGTCGGCGCCACCCGCCTCGAGTTCGAGTACGACATCCCCTTTGACGACGCGACGCAACTGCTGGAGCTGTGCGAACAGCCGATCATCGAGAAGACCCGCTACAAGATCCCCATCGGCGATCTCGTCTGGGAAGTGGACGAGTTCCACGGCGTGAACGAGGGGCTGATCGTGGCCGAGTGCGAGCTGGAATCCGAGGACCAGGAGATCGCGAAGCCGGACTGGATCGGCGACGAGGTCACCGGCGACCCGCGCTACTTCAACTCGAACCTGATCGCCAACCCGTTCTCGACCTGGTAGCGATCTGTCCCGCCCACGAGCGGAGAGGCGGAAGATGACCGCAGCATCAGCACAAGCCCACGCCCACGCGGTGCTCGGCAAGATCGATGAGGTCCTGGACCTGAGCCGCAACAAGCTCAGCCATATCCCCGACAAGAAGCTGACGGCCAGCGAGCGCTGGATGCGCTACCTGGGATTCCCTCTGGGGATCCTCGTCTTCCTGTCCCTCTACTACATGCCGACGCCCGACGGCCTGACGACGGGGGGGCAGGTCGTCATCGCCGTGTTCGCCACCGCGCTCGTGTGGTGGATTTCCGAGCCGATCCCGACCCACGTAACCAGCCTCATGCTCATGGGCCTCCTCGTCTTCTTCCATGGGTGGGGCGAGGCCAATGTGCTCGGCGTGCTGGGCTTCAGCGTGATCTGGCTGAACGTGCTGGCCTTCATCCTGTCGTCGATGCTCGTCAAGACCAACCTGGCCAAGCGCATTGCCCTGGCGCTGATCGTGCGTTTCGGGCGCCGGTCCCGGTGGATCCTCCTGGCCTTCTTCGGCCTGAACCTGATGTTGGCGGCCTTCATCCCGGCCACGGCGGCGCGGGCGGCCATCCTGCTGCCGATCATGATCGTGGTGGCCAGCATCTATGGCGCCAGCAACAAGCATCCCAACAATTTCGGGCGGAACCTCTTCCTGCAGAACCTGCAGGGCATCAACTTCGGTTCCAGCGCCTACATGACCGGCTCCAACGCGAACCTCATCGCCGTGGCCTTTATCCTGTCCATGGGCGGCAGCCGGGTCTACTACACGGACTGGCTGTTCGCCTCGTTCCCGGTCGTCGTCGTCTCCATGCTCATCAGCTGGTGGATCGGGCCGCGCTTCGTGTTCCGGATCCCGCAGGAAGAGCGGACACCGGTGGTCGAGGGCGGCATCGACAAGATGCAGGAGAAGCTCCAGGAGATGGGGCCGGTCACGCCGGGGGAGAAGAAGGCCGCCGCGATCTTTTTCCTGGTCATTGCCCTCTGGGTCACCGACAAGCTGCACATGAGCCTCTTCGGTTTCGAGGTCTCGGCCGTGATGGCCGCGTTCATCGGCGCCGTGATCGCCCTGTTCCCCAAGATCGGCCTGCTAAAGTGGAACGAGGCCGACATCCCGTGGCACCTGATGCTCTTCTCCTGCGGCGCCTACGCCGGCGGCCTGGCCCTGAACGACACCGGCGCAGCGCGCTGGCTCGTGGGCTCCCTTTTCGAGCAGATGAACATTCAGCCCGGCGTGAATTTCTGGGTGGTCTACAGCATCGTGATCGCCGTCAACATGTTCAGCCATCTGGTCTTCACCAGCAAGACCATGCGGACGCTGATCTTCATTCCGTTCGTGATCGCCATCGCCCAGACCCTGGGCTACGACCCCCTGTGGCTGGCGCTGCCGGCGGCGTTCACCATCGACTGGGTGATCAGTCTGCCCATCAACGCGAAGCCGAACGTGATCC
>JAUUZX010000325.1 GCA_030592025.1 bacterium
GGGGGAGACGGACCACACGGAGAAGTCCGAAGACCTCTCCATGCTCCTGTTGCCCACGGTCATCGATCAGGTGAAGATCTACGGGATCGACTACGAGTTCCCGCCGGGTTCGAACATCAAGAGCGCCGCGCAACGGGACATCCAGGCGGCCCTCAACGACGGCACCACCCTGTTCTACTACGTGGGCCACGGCTCCGAAGACAACCTGGGTGACGAGCAGTATTTCCGGTCGGCGATGATCAGCGGTCTGACCAATGGGCTGCGTCGCCCCCTCTTCGTGGCCTTCAGTTGCGACGTCGGCGTGATCGATGATTTCAGCACCCGCTCCATGGTCGAGCATTTCGTGGCGGCCGAGAACGGCGGAGCCATCGCCGCCATCGGCGCCAGCCAGGTTTCGTACATCAACGAGAACGAGGAGTTCACGGACGCGTTCTTCGGTGAGCTCTACCCCGGGGTGCAGGTGGACCGGAGCGTGACCGTGGGCGCGGCGCTCATGAGGGCGAAGGGCCTCGTAGTGTCGGGCTACTCCGTGGTCAACTCCCAACGCTACAACCTGCTCGGCGACCCCGCCCTGCGCATACCCCACCCGGCCCACGACATGACCCTGGCGACCACCAGCCTGGACACCCTCCGCCCCGGCATTCTCCAGCACGTCGTGTTCGACGGCGCCGACCAGGGAGATCTCATGGGTGCGGGGGACGTGTGGGACCTGCGGGTGGAGGAATCGGCGCGGGAGGAGATCTATATCGTCTGGAGGCGCATCTGGAACCCCGATATCGAGGATTTCGTGCTCGTTTCCAGCAATCTGCCCTGGGTCCGCATGGGAGGCCCGGCCTTCCGCACCAGTGGTGTCCTGACCGGCGCCGACCTGGACGTGCCCTTCAAGGCCTCGACCCAGTCCCGCACCGGTGACCGCGCCCGGGTGCGCCTCATCGTGGACGACCGTTCCGCCGTGCAGATCCTGCCCGCCGTGCGCTCGGACCTGTCGGGGGTCAACGACATCGTCGGGCCTCAGATCACGCTGGGATTTGCCGACAACAGGAACCGGGTGACGGCGGGCACGCCTCTGCTGGCGTCCCTGCAGGACACGAGCAGCATCGCGGTGCTGGGCACGGCGCCTGGCAATTCCATCAATCTGGAGTTCGACAATTCCGGTTTCTGGACCGACGTCACCGACGCGTTCACGTTCTCCCCGGGGGACCACACCGGTGGCGAACTGAGCGCCGACCTCCCGGCGGACCTGCTCCCCGGGCGGCACATCGTGGCGCTGTACGCGGCCGACGCGCTGGGCAACGTGGGGACCGACACGCTGAGCTTCGAGCTCGTCACCAGCGAGACGGGCGGCATCTACGATGTGGCGGTGTTCCCGAACCCGACACCGGGACCGTGCCGCCTGGTCTTCGACCTGGCCGAGTCCATGAAGCTGCGCTGGGACATCTACACCACCGCCGGACGCCGGGTGCGCGCGATGCGCATGGGCGTCATGTCGGCGGGACCGCAGGCCGTCATGTGGGACGGTCGCGATCAGGAAGGCGACGAAATGGCCAACGGCACCTACCTCTATGTCCTCAGGGGACTGGGCGGGGGCCGTGACGGCAGGGATCTGACAAGGACGGGAAAACTCGTCATCATGCGGTGACCAACCGCACACGCGGGCACGCCCACGTGAACCATTCGGAGGTAGGCGGAACATGAAAAGGCTCACGCTGACGATCGTCCTGGCGATCGTCCTCACGACGGGAATCTGCACCAGCGCCCTGGCCGCATCAGGGGCCGGCGCCATCAACCTGCAGTTCCCGATCGGTGCTCGATACAACGCCCTGGGCGAGGCCGGTTCGGCCCTGTCCCAGGACGCCACCGCCATGTGGTGGAACCCCGGTGGCCTGGCCTTCCTGCCCGGCCGCGCGGAGCAGCACGACCTGCACATCATGCAGTCGAGCCTGGCCGAGGGCCTGGCCGACGACATCGGCCTCTACTGGGCGGGCTACGCCATGCCCATGGGCAGCCATGGCGCGCTGGGGTTCAGCCTGAACTACCTGGACATGGGCGAGCAGCAGGGCACCGACGAGAACAACAACCCCACCGGCACCTTCCGCTCGTACATGTTCGCCTTCGGCGCCACCTACGGCGTGCAGATCAACCGCACGTTGGGCGTGGGCATGGGCGTGAAGTACTTCCGGGACAAGCTGGCCGACGACCAGTTCACCCAGGACTCCCTCTCCGGCAGCGGCAGCGGCGACAGCTTCGGCGTCGACCTGGGCCTGCTGTGGAAGGTGCCCAAGGTACGTTCGAACTTCGCGCTGGCCGTGGCCAACCTGGGACCGGACGTCAAGCACGTGGACGCCGACCAGAGTGATCCCATGCCGCGCAAGGTCACCTTCGGCTGGGCCTACAGTGCGTACCAGAGCGAGTTCATGGGCCTGCTGGTCGTCGCCGACTACCTGGTGCCCCTGTACAAGTGGAAGGACGACAGCTACGGCTTCGGCATGGAGTTCGGCCAGGAGGAGTGGGGCCTCGGCGCCGAGTGGAACTACCTGCGCTCGCTCTTTGTGCGCCTTGGCTACAAGTCGGCGAGTTACGGCGACATCGAGGCGACGACCTTCGGCTTCGGCGTGGACATGAACCGGTGGGTGGGCCAGGCCCTGACCTTCGATTACGCGTCCGTGCCCCAGGCCTCGGGTCTGGACCGGGTGAACCGTCTTTCGCTGGGCTACCGATTCTAAAAAACGTACCCCTGGAAAGGAGTGCGCCGTTGCTGCGCCTCATTCTTCGCCCCGTGTTTCGCCGGGATCGTTCCCGTGCGATGATCTGCGGTCTGCTGCTGACCGCCGTCCTGGTGACGGCGGCGGCGGCGGACGCCCCCAAGTACGGTCCGTTGCCCCTGATGGGGCGGGGATGGGCACCGTCCGATCCCGACAAGGTCGCCTCCGAAGAACACCGGCAGAAGGTGCTCCAGGAGCGCTGGCACGAGGTCCACAAACTGGTCGGTGGCCAGCACATCTCGGAGCGGGGGCGTGCTGACCTGCTGCGGCGGGGCCTTGGCCCGGCGTTGCTGGACAAGTCCGCGGTGCCGGGGGCGGCCAAGGCGTGGTCGGGCAACGACACCCTCAAGGTGCTCATCGTCCGTATCTCCTTCGAGTCCAACCGCAGCCCGGGGCTGACCACCGTGGCGCCCGGCGGCGACTTCCAGTTCGAGGAATTGCCGGCCCGTGAGGACACCCTCTACATCGATCCGCCGCCCCACGGCAAGGCCTACTTCGAGTCCCACCTCGAGGGCCTGGGGGAATTCTACAAGTACCAGTCCGGTGGTCGCCTGCATATCGAGGGACAGGTCCTGCCGGCCGGCGAACAGGACAGCTACAAGCTCAGCGATCCCGCCGACTACGGGCCCGGCGCCGGCGGGTCCTGGACCCTCGAGCAGCTCGAGCACCTGGTCAGGGAAATCATGGTCACGGCCGACGAGGGCACCCTGGCCGACGGCGGGCCCCGCCTGGCGGACTACGACGACGACAATCCGCTGACCTACATCATTTTCGTCCACGCGGGGAGCGACTGGCAAAGCGACATCAACCGTGATTCGCCCAATGACATCCCGACGTTCTTCGTCGTCCTGGGCGAGGCCCA
>JAUUZX010000346.1 GCA_030592025.1 bacterium
CCTGATCGTTCAGGTCCTTGAAATAGCCGTGCAGCACCTGGGCCATGGCCTGCCCCAGCTTGCCTTGGGGACCCTGCAACGGCAGCAGGGTGGCAATCTGGATCTCCCGCTCGCCCACCCCGGGGTCCCGGTCGCTCTCCAGGCGCTTGAGGTAGGCAATCAGGTCGGCCGTGTCCGCCGCGCTCATCTGGTACAGGGGCATGGACCGGTCAAGCCGGTTCTGCCCGGGGTCCAGGCCGGTGGACAGGACAACGGCCAGGCTGGTCTCGTCGAAGGCGGGGTGGCGCCGGTCGTTGTCGTGCACATGGCCGTAGCTCTTGCTCAGGATACTCCAGCGGATATCCGAGGGGATCACCCCGCCCTCGGGTCGTCCCCGGCCGTCGCGGCCGTGGCAACTGGCGCAGGGGACCGCGCTGGCGGGGAGCGACACCTGCTCATCCCCCACCAAGGCGGTGACCTCCGAGTCCCGCGGGCTGGTACCCTGGATATAGATCTGCTTGCCACGGGCCTCTGCCGGGTCCAGCCCCCGGGCCATAGCGGCTTCAGCGGCGGCCAGCTGGGACACCAGCAGCACGCCGGCGAGGCGCCACAACCAGAGGGCCCTCATGCGTGGATCACCCCGTCCACGGCGGCCATACCATCGTCATCGTCGCGGTATTTCATCCCTCCGCCAGTCCACGCGCCGCCAGCAATTCGTCCACCCGCTCCACGATCCGTTTCGGGTTGGGGAAGCCGAAGAAGCGGGACCACTCCCCGCTGCGCCCGTCCCCCACCAGGACCATGGCTGCGTGCTCCTCGTAGTTCGGGGAATAGGCCCCCAGTCCGGTGAGCACGTCTTCCATGACCGATTTGGGCCCGGTGAGCCAGCTCCAGCCAGGGCCGACCTTGTGTTTGACGGCGTAGGCCTTTAGGCGCTGGGGCGTATCCCGGGTGGGGTCCACGCTCACCGACACCAGCACCACGTCGTTGCCCATCCGCCCACCCAGCTGGCTCTGCACCTGGCCCATCACCGCCGTCAATATCGGGCAGATGGTGGTGCAGGTCGTGTAGACGAAGTCCATCACCACGATGTGGTCGCCGATGACATCCTCGACGAAGTGCACCTGTTCGCCGTCCTGGTTCAGCAGCAGGGCCTCCCTGAGGTCCACGGAGGTGGTCTTGGCCGCTGTCGCGGGCTTGTTCAGCATCGCCCGGTGGTGGGCGTGGGGATCGTCGGCAGCCGCGGCCGGGGCCTCAGGCTGGAGGTCTTCCAGGCCCGCCTCCGCCGCGCTGGCCCACGCTGCCGCGAGGGCCAGCGCCAGGAATGACGCTATCAGGATTCGCTGGTGGTACATAGTTCGGGTCTCCACCCCTACAGGGGTATCAGGGTCTCTATCTTCGCCGCCTCGCGCAGACGCGCCTCTTCACGCTCCACTGCCTGGTCCATCTTCTCCTCGCGGATATGCTCGCGCAGCTGCTCGCGAACCTCGTCCAGGGGCAGCAGACGCGCCTCCCGGCGCTCCTCCAGGCGGAGGATGTGCACCCCGAACGGGGTCTCGACAATGTCGGAGACCTCCCCGGGTTGCAGCGCGAAGGCCACGTCCTCGAAGGCCGGGACCATCTGGCCGCGGTGGAACAAGCCGGTGTCGCCGCCGTCCCGGGCCGTGGAGTCATCGGAGTGGGTTCTCGCCAGCTCGGCGAAATCCGCACCGCCACGGGCCTTCTCCAGGATCGGGACCATCTGCTCGCGCAGCGCGGCGCGGTCGTCCCGCTTGCCCAGTGGCTTCCAGGTCAGCAGGATATGGCGCACCCGAACCTGCACGGGCAGGGTCAGCCGAGACTCGTTGTCGCGGTAGTAGGTCTCCAGCGCCGCGTCGCTGACCGTCGCCGCCGACGCCCGGATCTGATCCAGGTAGCGCTTGGCCGCTATCATTTGCCGTACGTGGTCGCGGTATTCCGGCTCGCTGAAGCCCTCGTTCTCGATCCTGCGCACGAAGTCCCCGGAGCTCTTGAAGGGCTCGCGGATCTCGCCCATAGCCGCGTCCAGCTCGTCGTCGCTGACCTCGATCCCCTGCTCCTGCGCCGCCTGCCGGACCAGTTCCTGATCGACCATCAGGTCCATGGCCTCGCGCCGCAGCTGTTTCAGCAGCGCCAGCTGGTCGCCCCGTGCGCCGACCGCCACCCCCTTGGAATGCTGGTACTCCGTGTAGAAGGCATCGAAACGCTGATTGCTGATGTCGACCCCGTTCACCCGCACCGCGACACCGGGGTGGAAGCCCTGGGCACGGGCCCCCGCGCCCAGCACGAGCAGCACCGCAAGGAGGGCTGCCTGGCGCAACGCCGCCGTCACGGTGTAGTCCCACCACCCTTGGCCTGCGTCGCCGGCATACCCATCAGGCTCAGAAACGGCAGGTCATGGTAGTTCAGCTTCGCCGAACGCGAACCCACGTACAGGTAATAAGTCGTCACCCGGTCGAGCCTGATGTCGGCCTCGTACAGGCCGTCACCCAGGGGTTTCGCCGGCACCACATTACGGCCGCCACCGGAAGCCGCGTCGTAGAGCAGGGTGACGTCCCGGATATCGCCCCTGGGCGCGCCGCTCACCGGGTCGGTGAGCTTGAACTTCACCTTGCTGCTCTTGCCCACCGGCACACGCCGATCCTGGACCTGGACCTGAAACTCGATGTTCATTTTCGTGGTGCTGGTCTGAACCTTCGGGTTGGGCTCGACCGGGGCACTGAAGCAGTGCAGAAAGCGCGGCGTGTCCATCATGAAGGCCACGTCGTAGATACCCTCCACGGGAATCTTGACCCGGCCCGTGTACTCGCCCGGTCGCAACTCGGTCAGGCTGCGGTCGACGATCTCGATAGCGCGGGCCGCATGCCCGTAGTTGCGGAACGCCCCCATGGGGGCAGTCATGCCTTCCATGTAGTAATGAACCGTGCCCTCGGCCTGGTTCACCACGTAGGCAGCGGCCTGTTTGACCGAGGGCACGATGCTGTCGGCGATGCTGATCTCCGCGGCGCGGCCCGGGGCGCCCTGACCGGCCGGAAAGTACTTGACCTGCGGCGTTTCCTGCTGGTCCATGTCAGCGAGCGGGATCAGGCCCACCTGTTCGCTGCCCAGGGAGCGGACGTAGGCGTATGAGCGGGTGAAGTTGACCTGGTAGGGCTGGCTTCCGACCTCGACGGTGTGGGCCAACCGGTCGGTGGACGCGTCGACGACAAAGACCGCGTTCTCCACCGGGTTGACCGCCATGCCCCAGCGGCCGTCAGCAGCGAAGCGCAACGGCCCGAGGCCCGGCCTGGCCTCGATGCGGGCGCGGACCGTCAGGTCGGCGGGGTCCACCACCGTGATCATGCCGGTCTTGCCGTCAGCCACGTACAGGGCCTTGCCCAGGGACGAAAAGGCCAGCGAGATCGGTACCGGGCCGGTCTCCAGGTCATCGATCTTTTTCAGCCCCTGAACCTCGATC
>JAUUZX010000349.1 GCA_030592025.1 bacterium
CCGCTGCACGGCATCCCCTACGGAGCCAAGGATCTGCTGGCGGTGGCGGGTTACCGGACGACCTGGGGCGCCACCCCCTACCAGGAGCAGCGCTTCGAGCAAACGGCCACGGTGGTCAAGAAGCTGGACGCCGCCGGGGCGGTGCTGGTGGCCAAGCTCACCCTGGGCGCGCTGGCCTGGGGCGATGTCTGGTTCGGTGGCACGACCCGGAATCCCTGGAACCTGGAGCAGGGTTCGAGCGGCTCGTCGGCGGGATCGTCCTCGGCGGTTTCGGCGGGGCTGGTGCCCTTCGCCATCGGCACCGAGACCTGGGGCTCCATCGTGTCGCCCGCCACCCGCTGTGGCGTGACGGGCCTGCGGCCGACGTTTGGCCGGGTGAGCCGGTCGGGGGCCATGGCTCTCAGCTGGTCCATGGACAAGATCGGACCCATCGCCCGCACGGTGGAGGACTGCGCCATGGTTTTCAGCGCCATCCACGGCCGCGACCCGGGGGATCCGACCACGGTGTCGATGCCCTTCAGTTACCGGCCGCGCCTGGACCTGCGCGGTCGGCGGATCGGTTACCTCGAGGCGGCCTTCGCCGAGGGCGGTCGTGACTCGGCGTTGAACGCGGCGGGGTTGGAAGCCCTGCGCCAGGCGGGCGCGATCCTGGTGCCGGTGAATTTCGACCTGGAGAAGCTGGGCATCGACCCCTCCAGCCTGGCGTTCGTCCTGTCGGCCGAGGCGGGAGCAGCCTTCCAGGATCTCACATTATCGGGCCGCGACGACGAACTGGTGCGCCAGGTGCGCTACGCCTGGCCCAACACCTTCCGCCTGGCCCAGTTCATCCCGGCGGTGGAGTACATCCAGGCCAATCGCCACCGCATGCAGCTGATGAGGATGGTGGAAGAGATCCTTACCAAGGTCGACGTCTACATCGCCCCCTCGTTCGGCGGGGACAACCTGCTGGTCACGAACCTGACGGGGCACCCCCAGGTGGTGGTGCCCAACGGCTTCGTGGAGGAGAACGCGCCCCATAGTATTTCGTTCGTGGGGCGCCTGCACGACGAGGCAACGCTGCTGGGAGTGGCCAAGGCCTACCAGCAACTCACCGGGTGGCAACTGCACCATCCGCCGGGGTTCTAGCCTTCCGGCTCGAACACGTCCTCGACCTGGACGTCGAAGGCCCGGGCGATGGCGAAGGCCAGGGACAGGGACGGCACGTAGCGCTCCTGCTCCAGCATGATGATGGTCTGGCGGGTGCAGCCGCAGCGCTTGGCCAGGTCGGACTGGGTGATGCCCCCGGCCTCCCGCAGCGCGCGCACCCGGTTGCGGATGCGCGCCTTAGCCATCGATTTTTCCGCTGAAGTCCATGATCAGGCTCACCACCGGATGCACCACCGAGACCAGGGCGACGGTCCCGTAGGCCATGAAGAAGAGCCAGCCCGCCGGAACCGCACCGCTATCGAGGTTGGCTTCATACAGCCCGAGGCTACCGAGGTAGACCCAAATGAGCATGATGATCAGGGTCGCCTCCGACGCCCGGCGCTCGATGGCCTTGTCCCGCTCGTCGAGGTCGCCGGCCCGGCGCCCGCGCCTGGACCACCACAGGATGAAGAAGGTGACGGCGTAGCCCGGCAGGATGATCGCCGCGGCCAGGACCCGTGTCTTCTGGACGGCCGGTGAGGTGAACTCCTCCGCGCCGACGCTGAAGAAGGCGACGGCGAGACCTACGGTGATGATGAGCCAGACCGAGCCCGAGATCAGGGCCTGTTTGCGTGCGAGGGACATGACGACCTCCAGTCCACGGCGGGGGATGTAAGAATTATCTTACACAAGATATCGGCGGGTGTCAAATATTTCTTACATGTTTCGAAAGGTATCTCAGCCGGCCGCCGGATGCTAACATGCAGCGGTCACTCATCCCGGTATCTGCAAGGAGTTGGAACATGTCGCAGGTCGTCATGAGGGTGCCCGCCACCCGGATTCTGTTGATCGTGATCGTCACCGTGGTCATGGTGCTCGGCGCCTGCAGCCGGGGCGAGGCCGGGCGCGAGAACCACGTGCGCCGGGGAACCGCCGTACCGGACACCTTCGAGTTCGCGGGTCTGGAGGAAATCCGGGACTACTTCGCCGCCGCCAACTACACCTTCGAGGACTGGGAGGCGGGCGACCGCTCGGTGCCCCGCTTCTACCTGGCCAGCGTGCCCAGCCGCTGGCGCCACGAGGTGGCCCCCAGCCTGCCGGTCAACCTGAAGAAGCGGTACTTCTTCTTCGTCTACGCGCCGCTGGTGCTGGAATCCAACGAGTCGATCCTGCATGACCGGGAGCGGCTGCTGGATCTGGCCGGCCAGAAAACCCGCAGCGAAGAGGACGAGGCGTGGCTGCGCGAGCTGGCCGACCGCTACTTCCTGAAGGACGACATCGATGCGGACCTGACCACGGAATTGTTGCGCCGAGTGGACGCGATTCCGCCTTCGTTGGCCCTGGCCCAGGCCGCGGTGGAGAGTGGTTGGAGCACCTCGCGCTTCGCCGACATGGGCAACGCCCTGTTCGGCCAGTGGACCTGGAGCGGCGACGGCATCACGCCCTCGGAACAGCGGGACAACCTGGGCGACTACAAGATCAAGGCCTTCGACAGCCCGGAGCAGAGCATCGCGGCGTACATGCACAACCTGAACACGCATCGCAGCTACCAGGGCTTCCGGGAGAAGCGGGCGAAGCAGCGCAAGGGCGGCAAGGAGCCGGACGGCAAGAGCCTGGCCTCGACCCTGACCTCCTACTCGGAGAAGGGTCAGGAGTACGTGGAGACGTTGCTGTCGGTGATCCGGGTCAACGGATTGGAGCAGGTGGACGGGACGTACCTCAGGGAGATGAAGCCGGTGATGCTGGTGCCGGTGGGGGCGGGGGCGGATTGATCACCTCGGCGTGGTAGCCGAGCTGTTCAAGGCGTGGGCGCCCCCCGGTCGACCGCCGCATCCCGGTAGTAATCCAGCACGAAGTCCCGGCACATATTGTCCAGCCACCCCTCCACGCCCTCGATGACCACACCTGGCCCGCGCTGGGCCCACCCGCCGTAGGCCATGTCCTCCCACAGCACCAGGGCACCCTCGGCCCGGTCGCGCACCAGGTACATGCGGACGACCATGAAGTGGGTGCCCGCGGGGGTGTTCTCGGCCGGCATGACGCCCAGGCTGATGCCGTCGACGAGCACGACCAGTCGGTAGGGCGAGGTCCGGCTGTTGACGACACCTTCGGCAGTCAGTCGGGCGGAAACGAAGCTGGAGACGGTGGGGGGGTTCAGACCCAGGGCCCGGGCCTCCGGATTCACCGAAACCGAGCAGGACACGGCCTCGACGTCCCGCAGGGAACCGTAGCGGGTGGCCTGGGCGAGGGACGGCAGCAATAGCAGCGCCAGTCCCAGGATACTTGCGGTTCGCATCA